>NZ_JBQHUB010000030.1:0-34980 GCF_052065415.1 Pseudoflavonifractor sp. HCP28S3_F10
AGTGATTGCCCTCCCTCTGTAGAAGTTGTGTGGTAACTTCATTCTACCACGGGGAGAGAAATCACTATGGATTTTTTACTCAAGTGTCCAACTTGATTTTACAATCAACCAAATATTTTTTCATGGACTTCAAACCCTGCTGGATAGATTTATGTACGGCGGCCACGCTTACGCCATCGGCCTCGGCAACCTCAGTCATGCTCTTGCCTTCAATGATACAGGCATCAATGCGAAGCCCCTGCGTTTCGGGCAAAGTGTTCAGCGCGTTCCACAGATCGCAGAAACGCTCCATGCGCTCCAGCAGCTCCTGCGGGGTCGGCTCGGAAAGGCAGGCAGAGTATTCGATCCCATCATCACAGTCGAGGGAATACTGTGCCTTATTGCGGATTATCCGCCGCTGGTAGGCAGCCTCATACAGCTTGTCGGCCCGCAGCTCGGCGGCCACTTCATCGGAAACTTCGATATATTCATCATGGGTGTGCCAAGAGTAAAAGTCCTTCAGATTGATAGTAGTCATTATATTTTCCTCCGTTCAGATTTTTGTTGTGGGTGGACGATCTGAACGGGGGATGGCGGGGATCGGCAGCCGGGGCCGCCCCTGCCTACCTCGGGACAACTTGTCCCAAGGTGGGTATAGAAAAACGCGCTCGCATGGCGTGATGCCACACAAGCGCGTGAAATGACATTATTCTTAATGTACTGGCAAATTTCGCGTCCAATGCCGGACTTGCCCGGAGGGGGAGCTACGCTTTTTTTAGCTGGTGAAGATCATGCGTACTATGAAAAAGCAAAATGAACACGACGATCCCTCCTCGGAAACCGCCGTGTTCCTCATAAAGTCGTCGTATAACGCGGCGGCTTTAATTGACAGCCGCCGAAAACAAAAGAGCCGATAATCCGCGCCTGAGGGCTAACGGGTTATCGGCTCTGCGTCTGTGCGTCTGGCTCTGTGATAACTAAAATCTTAAATTTTTCTACGCTGATTAAAGTTTCTTGTTTGCATTTAGGACAAAACAAAGGAAAGTTTTTCAGCTCAGTATCTAACCGCAGCTTGATACGAGTTTTACTGTTACAGACAGGACATAGCAGCCACTCGAAGCTATCCATATCGTTCATTTCAAATTTCCCTGAGCGTCCAAACTTTTTGAGCTGTGATAACAGAACCAATCGCAATTATCATAGCCAATAGGAAGAACGAAAACTGTATTCCACTTATTGCCACTGTGTAAACATCGAAGAATTTTAATGGCGTTAAGCAGTACAGCATTGGAGCTTCAAGATATTCGGCGGTGATGCTGATGCCATAAAAGAGCAATAATATTCCCGCGCCTATCCGAACAGCCCCTTTATAGGTTCTCGTCAGGCTGGAGGCCAGAAGCGTGATTGCAAACAAAGTCAACCCTGTCAAAAACAGGCCCAATGTGGTGGTAAAAGCAGCGTTTCTTTGCTCTAAACCGCCTAGCGGTAAAATGGCGGTAAAATAATTACATAACCCGCTGAATACCGCAAGTGCAAGCAAATTACATACACAGGCAACTGCTTTGGCACAGACAACCTTGTTGCGACCCACTGGTTTTGTAAATAGATATTCTGCCGTTCCCTGCGCCTGTTCTTTCGCTACACACGAAACACCGAGATAGACCGCATAGCTGTTGGTTAGCATCGTGACCCAATAATACATACAGCCATACCAGCCCAAAGCAGAAGTCAGATCACCGCTCACACCAAACATAGCTTTCAGAATTTTCGGAAAATTCGATATTAGCCCTGTCAGCTCATTGAGGCTTTCCTTTAGTGACAAATACTCAAAGTAAGCGAAGCCACACAAAATCAAGACAATTCCCATCCAGATCAGCAGTAGTTTTCTTGTTAAGCGCAGCTCGTTTTTCACTAACGCCTTCATTCGTTTCCTCCTTTACACAGCCAACGCAATATCCCGCTTCAAGATTTTCCAGTATGCCAGCAGCGCAAACCCAAACAGCAGGAGCAGATACCAGAGCATATAGTCCCATGAATAAGTTCCAGCATTGTGGATTTCCGCTGGACTGAAAAAAGAAAACGGCGATAAAAAGCCGATTGCCCGGATATTGACAGTCCTCGAAAAAGAAGTGATACAATATTCCACAAACACAACCAATCCGGCTGTCAGAAGTGGGGAACGATTATTGGGGTGAAATATTCCAACCATCAGTCCCAATAGTGCAAAAAAGAGGGAGATGAGAATAAACGAACCTGCCACCAAGAAAAATTCCCCGATGGGAAATCCGAAACGGAACAGAGTCATCGTTAGAAATGAAGTCGCCAGATAAAAAATCCCTGTTACACATATTCCGGCAAGCGCACATAGCAGCTTTCCCATATAAATCTGTTTCCGTCCACAAGGCTTTGTGTATAAGTATTCAGCCGTATTTCCCGTACACTCTTCTGTATGTAACGACAGCCCCAAGTGCATCCCGAAAATCCCCCCTGCAACCATAAAAAAGCCTGTGAGGAACGAGTACATACCAAGTGGCTCCATCAATAGCTCCAGAGAAATACCAACCGTTTCAAAAAAGCCTCCCTGTGTAAATTCCACAGGCAAAGTTTCCACCGTTTCAATCATGCCATAATACACTGGCGTCATGGAGAAGATACAGACCGCAAGAGTTGCGGCCCAAATCAGAATATATTTTCGTTTTCGTTTCCATTCAAATCGAAAAATCAACATAACGACCTCCTATTCGTAGTAGTGGAGGAATACTTCTTCCAATGACGGTTCCTCAATTAAAATATCCTCCAGCTCCAGCCGATGAAGCTGGTTCATAATCATCATAACTGGTCCGCTGAACATAAAGGATACAGAAGTCTTGCTCTTGTCCCACTCTAAATTAGCCGTACCGGGAACAGAAAAGAAATCCTCTGGAATGGCGCTTTTTGCTGTCAGCGAGATTTTCTTGTATCCGTTTTCCCGCTGTTCCTTCATGGATTGAACACTGATCAGCTTCCCCTCCCGCAGAATGGCTACACGGTCACAAAGTCTTTGCACCTCACTCAAAACGTGGGAGGACAGAAAAATGGTCACACCTCGTTTGTTTTCTTCTTTCAGAATATCATAGAAAGCCTGCTGGATGAGCGGGTCAAGGCCACTGGTAGGCTCGTCCATAATCAGCAACTTCGGAGAGGGTAACAGAGCCGACACAATGCCAACTTTTTTCTTGTTCCCTAAAGACAAATCGCCAATTCGCCTGGATAAGTCTAAATTCAACCGCTCCGCTAATTCTTCCATCCGGCTGTGGGCATTCACACCATAGAGTTCTGCTGTGTAGAAAAGCATTTCTTTTACTTTCATATTGTTGTAGTAACAGTTTTCGCTGGGAAGATACCCCACATCCTTTGCGATACGGGCGGGCTCCCGACTACAATCTAACCCAAAGATAGAGGCTCCTCCGTTGGAGGGTTTCAGCAGGCCCATTAGAGTACGGATTGTGGTAGATTTTCCTGCTCCATTGGGGCCAATAAAGCCGAAAACCTCGCCTTGTTCAACAGTAAAGCTAATGTTTTCAATTCCTCGATGTTTTCCATAGCTTTTTGTAAGTTCGTTTAGGACAATTACCGGCTTGCTCATGGCAAATATTCCTCCTTGTAAAAGTTGTGTTTCAACATATCTAGGATGTTTCGAAACTCTTTCATCATGCTGTCATAATCCACTCCACTTTCCAACTGAACGGACATACCCTTTGCAAGCATCATAAGCATCTGAAACACTAATTCTGCATCCTCCGGGTGTCTGAATTTTTTATAATCCCGCTCATGCAGAACAAGCGATGCGATATATTTTTCATTTGCTTCTGAAAATATGGCACTTTTCAATTCAGGCGTTGGTTCCACTGCCACACTTGCAATAAACGACGCAATATGCGGGTGCTTTTTTAAGATTTCCACTTTCATAACGCTGGCTTCCCATACACGGTCAAAGAAATCCGTAGTTTCCTCCAATGCACTCGTGTTATAGGCTTGCTTCATTTGGGCAGCGCAGTAATCAAATAAATACTGGTAAAGTGTCTGCTTATTTCCAAAATACTGGAATATAGACGCCTTTGAGATACCTGCCGCTACCGCAATATCATTGATTGACGTTTTTTCATATCCATGTCTTGCGAAACAGGCAAGCGCCGCATTACGGATTGTTGCCTGTTTCTCCTGTGAAAGCGCTAATAATTTTTCCATTACTATTCTGCTCCTTCAAATAACCGAATCGGTTATTTGTATACAGTGTAACATAAATAACCGAATCGGTCAAGACGTTTTGCGCTATTTTGAGAGGAGCGCACAAATGGCAAGCAATTCGGGTGTGGCCACACTCCGAATTTTTCACAGGCCGCAGGCCCGTGAAAATGCTTGTTGGGGAGCTCCCCAAACCCGCTGAACTTCTGGACAAAGTGTCCAGAAGTCCCGGCGCAAGCGCCTGTTGTCGGCGGCCCGGAGCTAACGCTCCTGGGCCTTATTTTTTTGCTCGTCCGTGTGGCCGAGCAGATGATCGATATTCGCCTTGACCGCCACAGCCTGCCGCATATCCGACTGCGCTTTGCGGTATTCCGCATAGAGGGCCTTTTTCTTTTCGGAGAGCTCCCGGCGCTGCTTTTTCAGCGTGTCCATTTTGGGGAGCTTTGCCCCGCCCAAAAGCTCACTCATGGCCGTCTTTGCCGCCCGGTAGTCTGCCAGCTCCACCTCGTGCTGGGCCAGATATTTTCTGCTATACCGGGCCGCCTTGTAGCCGTCAAACACAGGCCGCGTCTTTGCATACTGCACCACCGCGCCCATGAGCTCGGAGGTTTTGGAAAGGGCGGCCTCCGTGTCCCGCAGCTCCTCGGCCAGCTTGTGAGCCCGATCCACCGCCGCCTCGGTGCTTGCCGCAAGAGCCTCGTAATCGGCAAGCCCATGCTCCCGGAGATACAGGAGCGCGGCGGCCATCTGCTTTATGTTATAGACTTTGGCCCACCGCTCATAGGCCGGGCCCTTGCCCTGGGCCATGCGTTCTTGAATGTCGATGATCAGATTGACGCGCCGGGCCGGGGCCGGGCTGTCCTGGGGAAGCTCCGGGATGGGCCGCTCCCCGGCAATCGCCGCCCGGATGTCATCGGGATCAAAACCGGGGCCCAGGGTAGAAGCCCGCAGGCGGGTGTACTTATCCTGCCCAGGGGCCAGGAATGAGATCGCGCCGCCCCGCCCATGCTTCACTTGAAAGCCGGACTCCTCCATATGCCGTAGGAACGCTAGAAAGTCGGCGGGCTTTTGCTCCAGGGCCGCCACGATCCCCAGCCGCACCCGCTGCTGGGCCGAGGGCGGCTTTTCCCCGATCCATTGTCCATAGTGGAGAAAGCGACCTTTGCTGTGCTGCTTCGGATTTTGAATGACAGACAGCTCGTGCTCAATGCACACCCGGTCAGAGAGCCTCCGCACCGCAAAGCTGGAGCCGATGAAGTTATGGAATTTCCGGGAACAGTCCTGGGCGGTGGAGTTGTAATAAATGTGATTGTGAATGTGCCCTTTGTCAATGTGGGTACAGACAAAGAACTGGTACTTGCCCTTTGTCCAGCGCATGGCTGTTTCATAGCCGATTTTGTTTGCCTCCTCCGGCGTGACCTCGCCGGGCGGGAACGCCTGCCGGATCTGAAAGAACAGGGCCCCGCGCTCCACGGCCCGGCCCGTTTCCGCCTGGTACTGGCTTTTCAGCAGCAGAAACTCGGCGGGGGCGGATGCAGGATCACAGAGATAGGCAGACACGGCCCCCAGCTTTTTCGGATTGAGCCCATAGGCAAACCGCTCCTCCATCGTCTGGATGGCCGTTTTCCCAGCCGCTACCTTGTAGGGCCGGATGTAGGTTGTAGCGATAGCCGCACCTCCTTTCCCAGCAGAAAAAACGGGCGGCGGTCTGTTCCACCCGCCGCCCGGAACTTCTGGACAAAGTGTCCAGAAGTATCAGCTTGCCATAAAATCCATCGCCGCATACTTCACACCATAAAGGCGCTCCACCAGCCAGCCGCCCAGGGCCGGGAGCCCAAAGGGAGAAACCAGGAACGCCAGCACGAACATGGCGATGCAGCCTGTGGTCTGCCCGGCCAGCAGGCAAAGGATCGCCAGCAGGGACAGGCCCACACACGCCACAACGCACACAGCGCCCGCCACGCAGGACAGGAACGAGAGCACCGCCACGGCGAGGATCAAGGCCAGAATAAAAGGAGCCACGATAATTTTTAAGATCGTCCGCATGGTTCATACCTCCTACAAAAGTTTGATATTTGCCTCTATATGTATATTATAACTCCGTAAGAGGGGGCCAACAAGGATGCCTCGGCTATCCCCACCTCTGGACAAAGTGTCCAGAAGTCGAGATAGCCGGGGAACGGCGCAGGGCCGCTCCCCGGCAGGTCAGAGCCGCACAATGGCGGAGAGCTTTTCCAGAAGATCGGACAGGGGCCGCCACAGCTTTTCATAGTCCCGCTGCAACGCTTTGATCTCCTCCGGGTAAATGCCGCCATAGGTATTCGCCCGGATCGCCACCTGGTTTAAGTTGTTGGAGCACCGACGCTGGAGCGACACCAGCTCCTGGACAGGTGACAGGTCAACATGGAGCACATAGCCATTGAGGGCCATTTTCCGCATATAGGCCCCCATATTTCGGATGCCCGCCTCGGCCATGCGCTCCTGGATCAGCGCCAGCTCCTCCTCGGACACCATCACATGAAGATGGATAGGGCGGCGGCGTTTCTTTGTCACCGCTCCTCCCGTTCCAGGCTCCGGCTGGTGCGGGGCGGCTCCTTTACCTTGTCCAGCGCCTTGTCACGCTCCGGGGGCAGCGCGGGGATCGGCGTACCGAACACCCCGCAAAGCCGCTTCACTTCCAGATCGGCAAAATCCTGGTCATACTTCTTGTCCATAATCGTCCTCCTATCTGTCGCCCCGGTCAGGGGCTTTCTTTTTGGGGGCATCCGGTGCCCGCTGCTCCTGGACTTCCCGTTGGGCCGCTTTCAGTTGTTCGGCAATCGGGCGGGGCCTGCCGCCGCTTTCCCGGCGCAGCTCGGAAATAACCGGGGCAGGCCGGAGCTCATAGTCCGCCGCTTGCTTTTCTGTCAGCGGTTTGGTGTAGGTCAGATGGCCCCAGGCCAGGAACGCGCCGCCCTCCACCGGGACGCGCTGATCGTAATTGACGATTTCATCCGGGGCATTGTCGGGCGGTTTAGGGAATGTCCCGATGTCCACCGGGCGCTGGGTGGAATAATACTTGTAAAGGCCGGGGGCCTCGACCTGTACGACCTTGACCTTGAAAAGCCGCTGGTAGTCCTGCACCCGGTCTGCAAAGTCCTTTTCCATAGCGTTCAGATCGTTGCCATAGTGCCCCCATTCATATTGCCGTTGGCCCTTTTCGTCATCGTAGCAGGCCCACGTTACATAGGGGGATGGGGCCGTGGGATGATGCCCCAGGGCAAAGCCCCGGCCATTTTCCAGCATAACGGCTTTCAGAATGGAATAGCCTTGATTTTTGTCCATTGTACCTCCTTTCCGGGAACGGGCCACTTCTGGACAAAGCGTCCAGAAGTCCCGCGCTAAAATGTTGACAGCATCCGGGCCAAACAGGGGCAGGCCGTAGAAACATACGGCCCACCCCAAAAGTGGCCCCGAAAAGCCTTGTAATCAGCGGGGTTTCGGGGGCCTAATTGTCAACGCCCCAGCCCCGCTTTTTCCGCATATATTCCCGCTGTTGGCGGCGGTGGGCTTTCTTTGCACAGGCCGCCGAGCAGTAAGCCTGCCGCCGATCCGGGGCAACGGGCCCGCCGCAGATAGGGCAAATCTTAAAATCCGGCCTGGGCCCCTCGGTCAAGAGGGCGGCCTCCAGCGCCGGATCGAGGGGCAGCACCGCCTCCCGAAAGTAGCGGCACAGCGCCCCCGTCCAGCATTTCCCCAGCATATAGCACTCACCGTCCAGGGGCAGGCAGCCGCACTCCCGGTCATAGTTGGCGCACCATTTTGTTACCAGGGCGCGGATTGCCCGTTTTTCCTCGCGTGTCAGTTCACGGGCCAAGCTGTCACCTCCCGCCAGCCGGGGCCCGCATAAGCTCTCGGTAGCAGGACACGCAGCCAATCCCGCGCCAGTAGGGACACCCGGAACACCGGGAGCCCCTGGGCGGCTTTGCCGGGGCCGGAGCCTGGGAACGGGGCTTCTGCTGCATCATCTTTTCATAGGGGCTGTTGGTAAACCTCATTTGTCCGCCTCCTCTCCGTCATCGTCCTCCTCGTCCCAGGGCGGGCCGTCATCGTCCTCGTAGCCGTCCGGCTCGTCATAGTCCGTGAGCTCGTCGCCGTAGTCCTCCTGGGGTGCGGCGGCTTTTTGCTGTTTGGGGCGCAGCACCTTGAAATAGAACGCCGCTCCGCCGCCCACCAGGGCCACGGCCAGCACCGCCAGGAGCATACCCGTATTGCCGCCCGTTTCCGGCTCGGCCTCCTCCGGGGCGGGCTCCTCGGTTTCCGTGGGCTCCGGCTCAACGCCCACGCACTTGCTCATATTGACAGAACAAACGGCACAATCCGTATTGACGGCCCCCGCCTCGCATTTTTCAGAGCAGGAGCACACCGCCTGTTCCACGCCAGCGGCCTCCGCCACAGCAAGCAGATCAGCCTCATCCACAACGCTGAAAAAGTAGGTTTCGTACTGTTCGCCCTCTTCGTCCACGGGCTTGTCATAGTCAATGACGATATAGAACGTGTTGCCGCCGCTGGTTTGGACGGTAATAAACTGCTTGTTGGTGTGCTCGTCATAGAGCAGATCGCGGGTCACAAGGTTGCCCTCTTCGGAAAAGCCCTCGCCGGGCTCAATGGTGGGCTCCGGGGCGGGAGTTTCCTCCGTCATGGTGGGATCGCCGTAGTCCGCGCCCTCGCCGCCGTCCGCGTAGGCATACGCCGGGACACTAAAGCCGCATAAAAGAACGACGGCGCAGAGCGCCGCCGCCATCACCCGAAAGCGTTTCATCTTCAATTTTCCTCCTTTCCCGTCGTCGGCCCAAACTCCGCTTGAGCTCCTTCGGCGGCATCGCCGCCGAAATCCGCCCGCTCCGTTGCGCCGCCTCTCCCCACAAAGTCATCCGACTTTGCGGGGGCCCCGTGTGCGGACTTCTGGACACTTTGTCCAGAGGTGCCGCCGTCCCGGAGCCGCTGGAGCACCAGGGGCAGTTCATCCAGGGAAACGCTCATGCCCCGCACGATGTCCACGATCTCCTCGTTTTCCGCCTCCCGGTGCTTTTGCTCCAGCTCTTTCAGCCGGGCCTGCTGTTCGCTGATTTTGGCCTTGACCTTATCAATCTCGGCCTGGATTTTTTGGCTCTTGCTTGCCGCCATAGAGTACCTCCTTGTCAGGGTAAACGCCCGTAGGCGTAGAAATGAGATTGCCAGTAGCTTGTATTCAGGTTTGCATATTGGATGGGATCGCCACAATGGATCATCATCCCGTCCCCCACATAGATGCCACAATGGGACACGCCCGCCGTGTCATAGGTGCCGACAAAGAACACCAGATCGCCGGGTTTCGGGTTACTGGTAGGGGTGCAGATGTTATAGAGCCCCTGGGCTCCCAAGCGGCCCACATTCCAGCCGGAGTGATTGATCACCCAGGACACAAATCCGGAGCAGTCAAAGGATGTGGCCGGAGAGCTGCCGCCCCACACATAGGGATAGCCCAGATATTTCTCCGCTTCGCCCAAAATGGCCGCAAAGGTTTCATCGTCCAGATATTCCTCCGGCACGTCATAGTCAGTGGGCGGGTTTGTGATGTATTTCCCCACATAGGCTGACTCCGGGAACAGATCGGGCCTGTTCCCCAGGGTGGACATATAGAGGGAGTAACGGGCCATCTGTTCCTCGCCCATCATTTCCAGGGGCAGATGGGAAAGGTTTTTGTTTTCCAGCGTGACATAGCAGATGTACCAGGAGTAGGGATCGCCGTCGCTGTCATACCGGGTTTCCCGCACCACGCGCTCCGTCAGGATATACTGGCGGTCAAAGAGGTTTTCCAGGGTGCCCTGCACCTCGTCCGCCGTCCATTCCCCCTCATGGAGCACACAGAGGATAGAGATCAGCACATAGGGATCGTGCTCGATCTTGTCCAGGTCAAAATGGTATTCGTCATAGCTGTGGGTGACGGTATAGGTGTCCAGGTAGTTTTGCAGTTCTGCTTCCATACCGGAATAGGCCGCCTCCGCCGCCAGGATCTCCCCGTCCTCCGATGGGTAGGTGGTAGCGCCCACGGCCCCCGCGCCGGAATTTCCCAGCATCACCAGGGAAGAAGAACAGGACTGCATCATAAAGAGCAGGAGCACACAGGCCAGGGCCAGCAGCACCCCCACGGGATGCCGCTTCACAAAGCCCGCGATCTTTGCCCCGGCCTTTTCCGTGGCGGCGGCGGTCTTTTTGGCCGCGCTTGCCGCGCCCGTCTTTGCCGCCTCCCGCGCCCGCTTTTGATACTGCTTTTTCAAGCGGTGCTTGCGCCACATCCGGGAAACAGGGTTGCCGGACATTTCCGGGTGCTCCTGGGCGGCCATGCGGAAATGATAGTCCGCCGTGGCCTTGACATATTTGGACTCGGCCCGCTGGACAGCCTTTGCCGGGTGCTGCCGGATTTTCTTTTGCACAAACCGCTTGCCATGCCGCAGGCCGGACTCGCCCACTAGCTCGGAGCGGTGGGCCCCCTCGATCCCCACGTTTTCCTGTTCATTCTCATAAATCTTGCCATGCACAAAACCGTGGGCGGCCCCGCCAGCGGCCCGGCCTATCCGCCGCACCGGGCCGGGCTTTTTGGGCGGCTTCTGTTTTGCCAGCTTATCCTTTGCCCGTTCCAGCTTTTCCCCGCGCTCCTCCATGCGGAGCTTGGACGCGGCGGCCTGCTCCTGTTTGCTTTTCTGCCGGAACTTTGACTTGTGGACACTTTGTCCAGAAGTGCCGTTGTCCGCAGCCCCGGCACCCCCTGGGGAGCCGCCCCCAGCGGCCCCGCCAGGATCGGCGGCGCTCTCCCAGGAGCCGGGGCGCTCCCTGGGCTCCTGTTTGGGCTTATTCGGTTTTCGCTTCATTCTTCAAATCCTCCGGACGGGTAGTCAGCAGGTTATAGATTTCTCCACGGGGGAACCGATCCACAAAGGGGATCGTCACATCCCCATAGAACAGCAGGCCCTCGCCGGAATTGCTGTGGGTGATGTAGGAGAGCTGGTGCTCCGAAATGCCGAGCTGCTTTGCCAGAATTGCCCGGTCACTTTGGGCCTGGGACAACAGGATCATAAAATCCGTGTTGTCCAGAATGGCCTCAATCTCCCGGCTGGCCAAAAGGTCTTTGACATTCTGCGTCAGGGCCGAGGGGACACAGCCTTTCTTTCTCAGCATCTTCCACACGGCCACAAAGTAGCTGGCGGTGAGCGCGTCCCGGAGCAGGATATGGAACTCGTCAAAATAGCACCAGGTAGAAACGCCGCTGTGAAAATTCACATTGACCGCCGAAGTTACAAAGTCGTTGGTAACGTGCATGGCGATCTTGCGGAGGTTTTCTCCCAGCCCTTTGAGAACGATGCACACGATATGGGACGTGAGCTTTACGTTGGTCTGGTGGTTGAACAGGTTAAGGGAGCCGGTGCAATAGAGCTCCAGGGCGGTTGCCACACGGCGGGCCTCCGGCTCCGGCTGCTTCAAAAGCTCCTCGTACAAGTCCTGGAGCAAGGGCGGCTTGCCGTCCCCGATCCCCAGGGCCATGTCCCGGTAGATCAGCCGCACACAGCGGTCAATCACCGTCTTTTCGATGGGCTGCAAGCCGTCCTTGCCGCCCACCACCAGCTCACACAGGGACAACAAAAAATCCGCTTTCATGGAAAGCGGGCTTTCGTCATCGTCCAGGTCAAGCTGGATGTCCATAGGGTTGATATGGCTGGGAGAGCCGGGGGCGATCTCCACCACCTGGCCGCCCAGCCGCCGCACCAGCGGGGCATATTCGCCCATTGGATCGACAATGATAATGCGATCCTTTGGGATAGTGAGAAACACATTGATGATCTCACGCTTTGCGGCAAAGCTCTTGCCGGAGCCCGTGGAGCCAAGATACAGGCCGTTGGCCGATTTCAGCTTTTTACGGTCAGCCATGATGACGTTATGGGAAAGGGCGTTCATGCCGTAGTAGAGGGACGGCCCAGCCATGCGGAGCTCCCTGGTCATAAAGGGAATGAAAATCGCCGTGGAGCTGGTTGTCATGCCCCGCTGGATTTCCACCTCGTTATAGCCCAGGGCCAGCGAGGACACAAACGCCTGCTCCTGCTGCCAGTCCAGCCGCTTTAAGGCACAGTTATATTTCTGCGCGATGCCGCCTACGGTAAACACATCGTTTTCCAGCCGCTGCCGGGTGGGGGCGATATTGATGACCGTGAACGTGAGCAGGAACATCCGCTCGTTGCGGGACTGGAGATCGGCCAGGAGCTCCGCCGCGTCCTTGCTGAATGTAATGAGGTCAGGCGGGAGAATGTCGGGATCGTACCCGGCCCGCACCGCCTTGCGCTGTTCCTCCACTTTCATTTTGCCGATGTCGGAGAGCTTTCCCTTGATGGTCTTAATGGCTTTGAGCTGATCCACCGTCTGAATGTGCATGGTAACGGTCATTTCCGCATCCAGCTCCAGAATTTCCGCCAGTAGCTTGTCAGAGAGCTCGGACGCCAAAATCTGCAAGTAGGACGCAGCGCCCCAATACTGGCCCACCCGGAACGTCCGGGATTGCCGGAAGTCGAAGCTGTCCGGGGCGATAAAGTCCTTTGTCCCCATGCCCGTCCGGGGAATGTCCTGCCAGGAGAAGCGGAACGGCTCCCGGCTGCCGGGATGCATCTGACTGTGAAGCAGCGCCAGCCGTTCCTGCCCGTCCATCGGAGCAGAGGGAACGCCCAGCCGTTTCAGATTGCCTGTCACATCGGCCTCCACCCGTTCCAGGCGGGGCCGGGCCTCCGCGATCCCCTCGGCAGGCAGCCCAAACGTGATATATTTAGACCGCTCGATGCCGTTGTTGCTTTTGGCAATCTGATTTTTCAGCATACTGGTGAACTCGGCCCGGATGCTGTCAAAGTCATCCTGTGCCGGGGGGATATTGACTTTGTACTTGCTCCTGGAACGGGAGCGGCGGTTGATAAAGGAGAGCTGGAACGGCAGGGAGCTGTCAAAGTAATTGAGAAACGAGCTCCACCCGCTGAAAATCGCCGTCTGATCCTCGGTAGAAGCCACGGAATAATTGATGTCCTCATATTCCACGGTTTTCGTGTAGAGCCCACCAGGGAGCTGGCACACCCCGTCCGGGTGCATCACCAGATAAGGGATCGTCTGCTGGGCAGACAACGCAGCTTTCCGGTTAGCGGCCTTTCCGGGGCCGCGCTTTGGGCTGTTTGCTTTTTGCAATCGCATCCTCCTTTCTCACAGCGCCCCGCTGGGTAAACGGGGCATAGATATTTTCCGTCTGGTAG
Organism: Pseudoflavonifractor sp. HCP28S3_F10; assembly: GCF_052065415.1. Taxonomy (NCBI): domain Bacteria; kingdom Bacillati; phylum Bacillota; class Clostridia; order Eubacteriales; family Oscillospiraceae; genus Pseudoflavonifractor; species Pseudoflavonifractor sp. HCP28S3_F10. The sequence continues at coordinate 13,503 of NZ_JBQHUB010000030.1, forward strand.
GGCCGCACCCCAGGCCGCAGGAAACGGGCCCGCAGGATGTTCCGCACCACCTTTTCAAAGGGGAGCCCGTCTTTTTCGTACATCGCCAGCAGGAACGCCGGGAGCGCCACCGCCATCATCAGGAACATGGCTGCCGTGTTGCCGATGGCGCTCCGGGCCAGCAGATAGGACGGGATGCCCACCGCCGCCGCGATCCCGAAACACACAAGCTGGCGTTTCGTCAGGTTAAAGGCCAGTTTGGTCTTGATTTTGGATAAGTCGTTGGGAACATTCACATAGGGCATGGATCAACCTCCTTTCGCGCCCACCTCTGGACACTTTGTCCCGAAGTCCGGGACGGTGCTTTCCACCTCGTTCCCCCACACATCCCAGCCGGGCGGGGACTGCCGGGCAAACAGCTCCACCCTGGGCACGTCGCCCATGAGGGCCACGATCTTATCACGGGCCTCGTCCGGCTTTCGGCTGTGCTCCTGGATCGGGGCAATAATGAATTGATGGACGTTTGCCGCCTGCCGTTTCGGGTGTCCCCGTGTTGCCAGCAGGCAAACCTCCGCGTTGCCCCTCGTCCAAAAGCCCAGGCCATAAAACCAGCTCTCGGACTTTCGGTTTTTCTTCAGCCAGACGAAAGCCACAGACTTATATTGAAAGCCCCATGCCTTGATCAGCCGCAGGGCCTCCGGGAGCTGCGGGAACGTAGCCCACAAAAAAAGCACGCTGTCCGGGGCCGCCAGATCAGCCACCGGGAGCGCGCATATCTCGTCAATCCCCATTGTGGGGTAATGCTTCTCCGCCGCACCCTGCAAGCCCTTTTGCGTGTAGCGCCAGGGGGGATCGGCATAGATCACAGAATACTGTCCGATAGTTACACTCCTTTCTCCCCGGCCTCCAACGCTGACCGCGCCAGACGGATGCGCTCTGTGGCGGCGGCGTAGTAGGCGGGGACGGTTTCAAAACAGATGAAGCGGCGGCCCGTATTGAGGGCGGCAACCGCTGTTGTGGCAGAGCCCGCGCAGATGTCCGCCACCACCTCGCCGGGCCGGGTGTAGGTTTTGATGAAATACTCGCACAGGGCCACCGGCTTCTGCGTGGGGTGGACGGTGCGCTGGACGGCTGGAAAGGTCAGCACGTTTCCGGGAAAGCGCAGGCCGTCCTCCGATCCGCTGCCGGAACGGGTAAATTTTCCGTAGTTGGTGCTGTTCCCGTTATTGCCCGCAATTTTCTTGTAGGGCTTGCCCTGCTCAAACTGCGGATTGTAAAGCGGGAGCTTCTGATAGAACACCAAAATATTCTCCGTCTTTTTCAACGGAGCGCGGCGGGCGTTGAGAAAGCCTGTGCAGCGGCTTTTGTACCATACCCACTCATAGCGGAGCATGGACAGGTTGGATGCCCCCAGCACCTTGTCATAGGGGCATTGTGCAAAGAACAATACAGCGCCGTCCGGCTTGACCGCCCACTTGACCGCCTCCCACAGCTCCGGGAGCGGCAGGGGCACATCCCAAAAGTTCCGGGTGGTGCCATAGGGCGGATCGGTCAAGAGCATATCCACCGAATGACGGGGCAGGGAGCGCAGGCCCTCGATGCCATCCATAAGGAACAGGCCCTCCGGGAGCTCCGGGGACTTCTGGATACTTTGTCCAGAGGTGCCCTTATCGGTCATCCCTGGCCTCCTTGCCCTTTGCCGGGGCGGGCCGGGCGGCGTTTTCACGGGCGGCCTGCGCCCGCCCCTCGGCTAACTGCTGGGCAATCTTCTTCGCGTCATCCCTGCCGCCCAGCAATTCCTGCTTTTGCAAAACGGACTCTGTTTCCGCCATAAAGCGGTAAACATCGGCCTGGTTGAAGTCCTCCGGCGCTTTCCCGTTCCACAGGCGCGACCCGTCGGGCCCATATCTTCTCGGCATATAACACCCCTTTCTCAATGTGCGCTAAAGATACTTCGCGCAATCGCCCCGGTTTTGAACAGCATGAAGCAGAGCAAAACCGTATAGCCCACGGTGCCCCAAATCGCCCCAATGGGATCTCCGCCTGTGGCAATTCCCTGGATCAGCACCGCATAAATCGCAACACACACCAGAATGAGCAATCCTTGGAAGCCCACGGCAAACAGGGAGCGCAGATAGTTCTGCCCCATCTGTCCCACCTCCCGGTGGGAGATCGTTGCCATAGGGATGGGGGCCAAACTGGTGAGCAAATAGATTTCCAACATTCTGCCATACACCAACACAAAAATGACGATGCCCAGCGCCCACATGGTAACGCCAATAATGGAGGACTGGAGCCATAGGCCGAGAAGCGGCCCTAAGTCCATCCCCTCCAGGGTGGTTTCCAGTTCCGTGATCATATCCGGCGTGATGTCCGTGGAGCCCTGGATCAGACCGCCCGCCTGGGCAATTACCGTCTGCGACACGTCAAAAACGGCCATCACAATGTCAAAGGTATTTGAGAGAATGAGGATGGCACAAGCCGTTTTGAACATCCATTTGTAGATATTCGCCACGTCAAACTCGTGCATATTGTTCTTTTCCAAAAGCATCTGAATGAGCTCATAGGTGGCAACAAAGGTCAGTACCAGCCCGGCAATCGGTAAGATCACCGTTTCGGAAAGCTGGCGGATGAGGGAAAATACCCCGGCGTTCCACGCCGCCGGGGTAGTCCCCACCTGTACCGCAATCTCTCCGACTTGGGTATTGACGTAATCAAAAAGCCCCTCCAGGTTCCCCATGATCCCGCCAATCAGCAGCTCTTTGAGCCAGTCCGTGAGCCAGTCGGTGAGAAAATCCATAAGCCGCTACCTTAAAACAGGCCGGACAGCAGAGGGATCAGGGTGGTGCCCAGCAGGATGATGCCGCCGCCCGCCATGAGCTGTTTCATCCCCAATTAGGTGTAAAAACTCTGCTCGATGGCGGGCGGCGGCGTACAAAAAATCTATATGGTGTTGTTAAGAGAACCGTCCCGGCGGGACAGGTCAGGCAGTGACCTGTTCCACCTCCGGGATGGGTTTGAGATTAAAATGAATTTCGATAGAAATGTGTCTTGTTTTATCTTCGTCAATGCGCTCATGCACAACGATTTCTTTGATTAAGCGGTTGAGGGTGGCTGCGTCCAGCTCTGTGATGTTGGCGTATTCCTGAATGGCTTCCACCCATTGTTTTGCATCATTGGCAAGCTGGACTTCATCGGACAGCCGCTTTCTGCCCTCGGACACTTTTGTTTTAAGCTCCGTCTGCTCGGTCTGTGTCTTTTCCAGCATGGTGTTGAAATTCTGCTCACTGATACGCCCTGCAATCATATCCTCATAAAGCCGCATGACCATTTTGTCCAGAACCTCAATCCGTTCCTCGTCCCTTGTAAGGGAGCGTTCCATTGCTTCCCGCTGTTCCCGCTGCTCGGCTTCACAGGTATTGGTCAGGCGGTCGGCAACCGCTTCCCCGTCCATCAGGGCAGCTCTGGCACATTCCCGGATTTTCCGCAGCACATGGCTGTAAAGGGTGTCATAATCAATCCGGTGCTGGGTGCAGTGGTTCTTTCCAAAGGCATTGTAGGTCTTGCAGGAGTAAATCCGCTGGGGATGTTTAGCGTTTGTGTAGCGTACCGTCAGCGACTTCCCACACTCGCCGCATTTTAACAGTCCGGCAAACAGGCTGATTTCATTGGTCTGCCCCGGACGCTGGCGGGATTTCAGCTTGTTCTGCACAATGTCAAAGCTCATGCTGTCAATCAGCGGTTCATGCTGTCCCTCCACCACAATCCAGTCCTCCGGCTTCTTTTCCCCAATCGTGCCGATTTTGAAGCGGTAGTCCTTTTTCTGGGAAGCAATCGCCCCGGTGTAGACGGGATTCATCAAAAGGTCTTTGATAACGGAGAAGTCCCACATATACCGCCCGTTTTCTGGGTCTTTCTTTTCCCATTTGGTGCGGGTATTGCGAAGCCCCCGTTCCCGGTTCCACCATGTAGGGCAGGGGATTTTTTCTTTCTCCAGCCGTCTGCGGATATAGTTCGGACCATGACCGTTCAGGGCATATCCGAAAATCAGCCGCACAATCGGGGCGGTTTCCTCGTCAATGAGCAGATGGTTTTTGTCCTCCGGGTCTTTCCGATACCCAAACGGGGCAAGACACCCGGTAAACTGTCCTTTCTGCGCTTTCAGAAGATAAGAGGAATGGACTTTCTTGGAAATATCCTTGCTGTACATCTCGTTCAGGATATTCTTGAACGGGGCAATGTCGTTGTTATCCCGCAGGGTGTCGATGCCGTCATTCATGGCGATATAGCGGACACCGTTTCTTGGGAAAAAGTCCTCAATCAAATGCCCGGTTTGCAGATAATTACGCCCCAGTCGGCTGAGGTCTTTCGTGATGACAAGGTTGATCTGCCTGCGCTCAATGGCTCTCAACATTCTCTGTAGGTCAGGACGCTCCATGTTAAGACCTGTGAAGCCATCGTCCTGATAGACTGCCACAACCTCCCATCCCTGCTTTTCGCAGTATTTTTCCAGCATATCACGCTGGTTTGCGATACTGGCACTTTCGCCTTGCAGGTCATCGTCCTTTGACAGCCTGCAATAGACCGCCGCACGATAACCCCCGGCAAGTGCCGAACCGATTGTTCTGTATTCCATTTCGTTCATCATAGCCATTTACCCACACAATCCAGACGGTATCTGGCTCTTTTGAACCTCATCTTCATTATAGCCTATATCTTTCTTTTTAGCAAGATATTCTTTTGCATTTGTCTTTCCGTATTTCTGGGAAATCAGGCTGACGAACACATCAGTGGCGTCAAGCTCCCCGTCAAATACAGTGGTCACATGAATCTCTGTTTTGTTTTTTGCCATAGGCAGTTATCCTCCATACATGAAAATAGCCAGACAGAGGGTGTCGGCAACGAAGTCCGGCAACGGACTTCAAAAGACCTTGCAAACAATCTCAATCTGGCGATGGTTACTATTTATACTTTTCTTTTATTTTTTTGTTGTTTTGGTTGTTATAAGGGAGAAAAGCCCGGAAATAAGGGGTTTTTCCCGGCAACCGGCTCGGCAACGGGATAACAACAGGGGGTGCAACGGGCTGTCCTTTTCAGAATGGAAGCTCCATCTGTTCTGTGACCTCCACAAAACCGTCCATCGTTTTTTCAGACGGGTTGCCGGAGTCCGTTGCCGGGTTTTCACGCTCCCAGCCCTTTTGTCTGCCATATTCGGAAAACATTCTTGGGTTTGGGAAGTACCGCCAGCTGGAAATGCACTGGTTCATAATCTCGTTGATTTCCCGGATTTCCCATTGCTTCGGCTCGTCAAAAGCATGGTTCAAGGCTTCCTTATAGAGCTGCTTGGAGCAGACCATGCTCCCGGTGTATTTATCAAGATACGCCTGTATCATCCCGGCTTTGGTGTCCTCCGGCATAAAATCCCGCTGGTGTTCTTTGAGATACCGCTGCATGGCGGGGCTGAAAGCCAGCTTGAACCTGCCGCTTTTATAAATCTCCATCGCTTCCGCCCACATCTGCCCGATATAGGCTCTGGAAGCGGCTTCATCCTCCAAAATGTGAACTTCCGCCTGCTCCGGGTACACCATGACCGGGATAAAGCGGCGGTTGCCGGAACGGTCAAGGGGCAGGAAGTCAAGGGCATTGGAAGTGCCGCCAAACACGCACTGACGGGGGCGGTCTGCCGGGTGGGTTTCATAAGGTATCTTGTAGACCTCTTTCTGCCGGCTTAAAAATGACTTGATTTCCTCAATGCTCTTGGCGTTGGCGGTTGCCATCATTTCCGACATTTCAATAATCCAGTGACCTTGCAGCTTGCGGTACACATTGTCATCGTCCAGCTTCCGCAAATCATCGGAGAACCACTCGTCCCGGACTGCCAGCAGCCGGAAGAAGGTGGACTTTCCAGCCCCCTGACCGCCTACCAGACAGAGCATGATTTCAAACTTGCACCCCGGCTGAAAGGCTCGTGAGATTGCACCCAGCAGGAACAGCTTCAACGCTTCATAGGTGTAATCGTCTGCGTCAGCCCCCAGAAAGTGCCGCAGGCAGAAGCGGATTCGCTCTGTCCCGTCCCACACAAGGGTATTGAGATAGTCCCGGATGGGATGGTACTTGTTTTCATTCGCCACAATCCCGATGGCGTTATCAATCTTTTTCTCATTGGTAAGCCCGTAGGTTTCTTCCAGATAAAGAAGCAGATACTTCATGTCCGTATCGTTCAGGGCGGTGCTTTCTCTGTGAAAACCGATGGGCTTTATGATGTCCTTGCGGTCAGTCAGGATGTTGTATGCGATAGCCCCTGAAAGCAGAGGGTCACGTTGGAATACGGTCAGGCAGTTCCGTATGCTCTGACGGACACCGCCTTTCTCGGTGGTTTCCAGCCCCGCCTTGATTTCCTCAACGCTCTGGGGCGGCTGCATGGCGTTCATAGTGTTTTTTAGTTCTTGCTGCGTCTGCGGCTGCAAGTTCTGCCATTCGCTGTTCAAGCTGTATCACATCCTTTCCGTAGTCCGTAATCAAATCCGCTTTTTCCTCTGTTTCCCCGAACAGCAGCACATCCAGCAGATATTCCACTTGGGCTTGCTTCTGTAAGGCTTCCACAAACCGGGGATGAAAGGCTTCCTCCGGGGAGTGCGGGGCGTAGTCCGTTCTCCATGCCATCAGCAGATGGAGATAATCGGCAAGAATACGGAAGCAGCGATTCTTTGCTTCCTGAAACTGTTCCTCCGGGGATTTCTGCCGGGTCTTGGGCTTTTTTACCTTTCCCGGCGGTTTCCAGTCCTCATAGGAAAGCCCGAAGTCCTGTGCCAGCTGTACGGCGGCTTCTTTCTTTCCCAGCCCATACAGGGCGGCGGCAAAATCAATCACATCCCCATCCGCACCGCAGCCGAAGCAATGGTAACGCCGATCCAGCTTCATGCTTGGGGTTTTATCGTTATGGAACGGGCAGCAAGCCATCCCGTTCCGACCTACATGGATTCCATAATACTCCGCAGCCTGTCTTGTTGTGACGGACTGCTTCACAGCTTCGAATACATTCAAATCTATCCCTCCTTGAAAATAAGAAAAGCACCTGACATTCTCTAATTGAAAATGGCAAGTGCCTGTTAAAGTTCCATATCCTGTTGTCTGTGTTTCTCCTGTGCCGGGGCGGTTCTTTGTGCTTTTTTCTCGTCAGTCTTATCCTGCAAGACTTCTTTGATGGGCTGCTTCTTGGGCGGCTCTTTGCTTTCCTCTGTGCCGGGTGTGGCTTTCCGTACCCAGTAGCGGATGTCCCGCAGCTTCTTCAAATCCTCCTGTACCTCGGTCAGTGGTACTTTCAGCTCTGCGATTTCGCTGAGAAGCGTTTCCTGCTCCTGTTGCAACTCATTTTTCGTTTTATCCTTATCGTCCGGGTGCTTGGCAAGGTAGTCAGCGGCTTTCTCATACCGGGCAACCTCCGGGTGTTCCTGTTTGAATTTCCCCTTTATTTTCTTAAAAAATATCTTCTGGTACTTCTCATAGACAGCCTTACATTCCTTGCAGTCTGTCCGGCTGGCAAGAATCCCGTCAATCACTTTGCTCCGGGCTTCCTTTGGCTTCATCTGATTGCGGTAATCTGCGGCTGATTTCCCGGAAGATTCCAGAAACGCTTCTAAGTCCTCCACAGTGGAAAGCCCCTTTTGCCGGAGATAGGACAGGGCTTCGCTGACTGCCTTTAAGTCCTGTGAAGTTCCCCGGTTCTGTCCAGCCCTTGTCCAGTCCTTCCGTTCTTCCTTTCGTATCTCCATATACTTCATCAGCAGATTGGGAAGAAGTGTCGCTTCCTCCGCCGCCTTTTGTGCAAGCAGCTCCTTCCGTTTTTCTCCCAGCTCGGTAATCCAGCCTTTGAGGTTTTGGATAAGCTGCCGGATGGACTTCATCAGGCGGTTGGCGGCTCTGATTTCCCGGTTCAGGTTGCCGATATTCGTCTGGATACCTCGCTTTTCCATCTGCCGGACAGCAGTCCCCTCATGGACAGTGGGGACTATATCAAGCCCCTGTCTGGCATAGGAACGCAAGTCCACACGCTCCGGGCGGTCATTGGCGTCCAGATAGCGGTTCTGGATAACCTCCCATTCATGCCGCCAGATTTCACAATACTTCTGGTCGTTCCAGTCCACCGTATCCTCCTTGTGGCTTTTCCACCTGCCGGACGGCAGCTTTATCCGTTCCCCATTCTCGTCAAGGTCATAAACCTTGCGGCTCTTGGGAAGCCATTTTCCATGTTCATCCATTGCCCGCATGGTCAGCAGGACATGGGCGTGGGGATTGTGTCCCGGCGGATGGGGGTCATGGATGGCAAAATCAGCAATCATGCCTTTGGAAACAAACTGCTGTTCACAAAACTCCCGTACAAGGACAGCGTACTGGTCGGGCGGTATCTCTCTGGGAATGGTAAGCACCCACCGCCTTGCAAGCTGGGAGTTCCATTGCTTTTCCACCGCTTCGGCGGCATTCCATAAAGTATTGCGGTCTGCATATTCCTGTGGAGCATTTGCCGGGAGCAGGATTTCATTGTGGACGATACCACGCTTTTCCGGGTAGTGCTTTACTTGCTGGTCGTATTCACAGAACAGCTTTTCGCCGCTTTGGTAAGCAGCGGCGGCAACCGCAGACTGCCGCTGGCTGCGCTGAACAATCGTGATTTCGTTGTGTGGACAAGGCATTTCGTGTCCCTCCTTTCGCTAATTGGTGGATGGGGTGGCGTTTTACCACCTCATTTTGGGCAGAAAAAAAGCAGGAGACCTTTTTCAGATTTCCTGCTCGGTGTGCCACTGTGTGAGCGGCGGGTATTTAGTTGTAAAAGTTCGGGACAAGTTGACCCGATGTAAAGCTAACAAACTGGAATTGCACCAAAACAATCTAAGACAACAACGCTGCCCTACTTGCGATTTTTTCTTGTACTGCGGAAACAGTTTCTTGAATGGAATAAGTGGTCGTATCTATAACATTCGATTCATATATTCCCAGATTGCAAAATTGCTCCCACATGGTTTCTACCAATTCGATATTTGTCTTTCGGTCTAACTTTGAGCGTTCAACAGCTCGCTTCAAGGTTTCTTCCTTACTTGCCCTTAAAATAATATAATGCACCTCATAATGTTCCCGAACAAGACTTTGCCACGGCTTTAAAAACCACGGTCCGATAATACCGTCAACAATTACATCATATCCACCACGAGCATATCGCTTCGCAGCTTCTAAAAACGCTTCAATGACAATCAAATTTTGCTCATTTGATTCTGGCAAATGCGGTGGTATTGCCCCTTTACTCAAATAATGATAAAAGTCATCTGTGTGCATATGCACAGACTTTTCCAAATCTGATTCTTTTGCAACAGCAGATGCCGTTGTAGTTTTTCCTGTCCCCGGCGCACCTGTGATTACAATAATTCTACCTTGATTCATCTATATTTTACCTCCACAAATTACGATTTTCTTAATTCTACAAACTGGAATTTGAGTCTCTGTAAAGCTGGAATTAACCCATACAATTATTTTAATTTAGAGGTTCTTACGCAATTATCCGTATTTTGTAATTTTTCAATACTGGAATGCCAGTGTAAATCAGCATTCTCCATTTTTATTAAAGCGAAAAACGTAAAATTGCGGAAGAACCAATTTAGATATTCACAATTTTACTTGCCACAGTATCTCGAAAAACACTGTCATGTTCTACCAGGAGCATGGTCGGGGCAAACTCCGTTATGAGTTGTTCAATCTGCATACGTGAGTACACATCAATAAAGTTGAGCGGTTCATCCCATACATACAAGTGTGCCTTTTCACAAAGGCTTTTCGCAATTAGGACTTTCTTCTTTTGCCCGCCAGAAAAGTCTTTAATATCCTTTTCAAACTGTACACGCTCAAAGTCCATTTTCCTAAGAATTGCCTTGAACAAACTTTCATCAAGGTTGTTTTCTTCTGCAAACTCGGAAAGGGTTCCACATAAATACGATGTATCCTGTGGCACATAAGAAATTACAAGCCCAGAGCCAAGTGTTACTGTACCCGTATAATCTATGGACTGCCCGACTACCAACTTTAACAGGCTACTTTTGCCACTGCCGTTCTTTCCATCAAGCACAATGCGTTCTCCCTGTCTTATTTCAAACGAAACGGGTTCACAAACTGAAATGCCATCATAATAAACTACTACATTCGATAATGATGCAAGCAAATCTGTATGGTAATTAAGCGGTTGTATCTTGAGGGCTTCTGCGGTTTCCATATTTTTCAGCAATGCTGATTTTTGTTCGATTGTCTGTTGTTGTCTCGCTTCTATAGATTTTGAACGCTTCATCATTTTGGCGGCTTTATGACCGACATAACCTTTATCTGCTGCCCCAATTTTGGAAGCTTCTACACGTTCAGACCATACTGCAGCGCGTTTTGCCGACTGCTGTAATCGTCTGATGTCCTTTTGCAAACGTTCGTTCTGAGCCAGTTCAAATTCTTGCTGTCGCTCAAAATTTGACATCCATGATGAAAAGTTTCCTCTTTGCACTTCGATATTCGCTCGGTTAATCGATAGAATATAGTCAACACAATCGTCAAGAAAGCGACGATCGTGAGAAACTAAGATGAATCCCTTTTTCTTTTTCAGATATGCCGCCACACTTTTTCTCGCTTTGGCATCCAAATGGTTGGTAGGTTCATCAATCAGTAGGAAATGCCCTTCATTAAGAAAAAGAGCGGCAATCAAAACCTTTGTCTGCTCTCCGTTGGAAAGTGTTTCAAAAGGTCGCCAAAGCACATCGACATCAACATCAAGATAAGAAAGTTCTCGCATAAGTTCCCATTCTTCCGCAAGTGGGCAAATCTCCTGCAATATATCCTCTGTAATACGATTCTTATCTGAAACGGGATAAGGAAAATAATCAAACTGTACGGATGATAGGATTTTTCCACTATACTCATATTTCCCAAGCAGAAGATTCAGAAAGGTTGTTTTACCTCGTCCGTTTCTGCCCACAAAACCAAGCTTCCAATCGGTATCAACCTGGAAACTGACATTTTCAAAAACATTATCATAACTTGTCGGATATGAAAACGTAAGGTTTTCAATTTTAATCATTGACATAAATATTATCCTCCTTTGCATGTCATACGATACAAAGTCGGTTCGGTGAATGTTTACTACGTATAGATTTCACCAAAAGGAACCGACACTATACGGAGTGAATCATGTGTAACTATCTGTTCTGCACTATTCATAAAGCACCTCCAAAACAAAATAAGAGCCACAAGAAAGTTTATCCTTGCAGCTCGTCATAGCATAAAATAACACCACTAAGCAAAAGTGGCAACAGCACTATATTGAGTAAGATAGACATATAACTTTCTTGCAATAGACACAATAATGCCAAAGTATAGCACTACCGCATATTTTGATTTTATTTGCAAGAAAAGTTAATCATCTTCCCACCTCTTTCTAAATTTCAAAATATTATACCATAAATCGCAGGCAAATACAAGTGGTTATAAAAATTTAACAAATCGCTTATAATACAATCATATAACTTTACGCATTCCTTACTGACCGTAAAATTCCGATTTATTGCTGACTTTATTATACTTTATTGCCTATCGAAAAGATAGCATATTTTATGAAACTTGTCGGCTGGGAACAGCTTGCAACGCAAGGTGTCCCCAGATGACAAGTCCACAAAAGGGTAGCTGGCGGTAGCCAGCGCAGGGGAAGCGTAGCGTCCCCTGTATGATTTGGAGCAGACCATGACTGCGAAAAATCACAGCCCTCCGGCAAGGAGCCTTCGGAGAACGCAATGCACCAACCTTTGGGTGGTGTATAATTGCGCCCTTAGTAAACTAAGGGGTTTCCGGCTTCTCACGTTCCAGCAGTTTCTTCAATAGTTCCTGCGTGTCCTGCCTGTGAAAAATGAGTGTCAACAACAGCATGACATCATCATCTGTCAGGCGTTCCGGCTCTTGCAGAAAACTTTCCAGCATACCGCCACGAGTACAGAGCCGGTGTGTCCGTTCTTTTCGGGTAAGCTGCTTTAGCTGGTGCTGCAATGCCTTTTCATCATTGATGGCTTTCCGCAGTTTCTTTTCACTCTTTTCCAACTCTCGGTTGAGCTTTTCCAGCTTTGAGGTATCAGGCAAGGGCAGCGTCCTCCTTTCCCGGTATCAGCACATAAATCCTGTTTGGTTCTCCAACGCCCTGACGCACTCGCATGATCAGTCCGGCGGTTTCCAGTTCATTCAGAGAACGCTTGACCGTCATGGGGCTGCGGGACAGGACTGCGGCAATGGCTGTGACAGGGAAGCAGATAAACAGGATTCCGTTCTCGTCCTCCTGTCCGTTGGATAGCATAGCGTCCAACATCCGGCAGTACATGACCTTTGCGGTGCTGCTGACTGGAAATCCTGTCAACGCTCTGGGAAAGGGCATACAGGGCGGCAACGGTGTGCCTATCGTCATAAATTCAAAATTCATTCGGTGTGTTCCTCCTTTTTCTTTGCTCTTTTGGATAAATAACGGGGGCAGTCAACCACAACCGCCCGGAAGCTCTGCTTGCACCCATGCTTGCATTTCCGGCATAATTCGTTGTAAGTGACACGCCCCCGGTCATTGAGGTAAAAAGAAAGCTCATGCTTCCTCTTTTTGCTCATTCTCGGCATATTGCGTTTCCTCCCGTTTTAGTGTATAGTTTCGGGGCGATTTTCGGCAAAATTACGGTCATAGAGCCGTCTAAAATCTCCAGAAGTATCAGCAATAGGGTAGACTATCCCCCTATCAGATTGTCGTGTTTCGGTATCATTTCGGTATCAGTTCGCCAGTTCTCCCCGGTGTCGTTCCTCCCCTGAATCTCACAGCGGCGTATTGCTCCCTTTGGTACGCTCGTTTCGGTCAGGGTTCCTCCATATCCCTGCCAAAAGTCATGGCGCTACATCGCCGGGGAAGCATATCCCACACAGGCTGGTCATTCGATTGGAATAATCCATCGATGAACTACCTGTATCATAGAACATTTTTGTGCCCTGTGCCGTATGTCCACAAAGTAGGAATTAAGGGTAAAAATCAGAAATTTCCACGATTGCGGAAAGTATGATATAATCCAGTTAAGCGGCAGTAATGAAACCGCCGGAAAGGAGCGTGCGCCCATGAAAGGAGCGACAAGCATACAGGAACGCCTTTGGGAACTCCGCAAGGACAAAGGCTTAAATCTGGAAGAATTATCAGAGCTGACGGGCATTTCCAAATCAGCTCTTGGCAGTTATGAAAAAGAGGATTATAAGGAAATCAATCATGGCAACCTTATCACGCTGGCAGACTTCTATGGGGTTTCCGTTGATTATCTGCTGTGCCGGACAGAGAACCGGGAGCAGATCAACACGCCACTAACAGAGCTGCATTTGAATGATGAGATGGTGGCACTTCTGAAAGGCGGTCGGATTAACAACCGTCTGCTCTGTGAGCTTGCCACTCATAAGGACTTTATCAAGTTTCTTGCGGACATTGAGATTTATGTAGATGGGATTGCCACCATGCAGATTCAAAACCTCAACGCCCTTGTCGATACTGTCCGGCATGAAATCATTGAACGGTATCGCCCCGGCGAAGACGACCCGCATTTGAAAGTGCTGCAAGCCGCCCATATCAGCGATGATGAATATTTCAGCCACATGGTTCTTGATGACCTCAATCTCATTATCCGGGATATTCGGGAAGCCCACAAAAAGGACAGCGAGAGTGCGCCCCAGACCACCGTTGCCGATGAATTGAAAGAAAATTTGGAAGCGGTTGAAAATTTCAAGGGCAGTCGGGATGAAAAGCTGGTTGTCCTTTACTGCAAGCAGCTCGGCATCAACTATAAAAATCTGTCAGACGAAGAATTTCGCTGGCTCATTCGGATTCTACAAAAATCAAAGAAAACAGGAACTCCTATCAGTCAAAGGAAAAAACGGTAAAGAAAAACCGCTGTTGCATGGTTGTGTTTGCTTCCATGTAGCAGCGGTTGGTGCTATACTTATTCAGTTAAAATTTCAAAGCGATAAAGTGGAATTTATCTTAGAAATTACAGCAATGTTATTTTGATAAACTTTCAAGAATTGAAATATCATGCTTATCTTTATCTCTTAATTCATAACCTGAATGGAAAACTCTTTGGCCTTTTAAGGATATACAAGGAATTGTTTTTCCTTCAAAAAAAGCACTACCAAAGTAATCTTTTTCAAACTCATACCAGCCACCCTCTAAATCAGCTTGTTTTGAAGTTCCGTCCTCACTTAAAACGAACGGGTGAATGTCTAAGTAACCAAGTTCATCACTATATAACTCTATTCTAACCGGTTTCCAGTCTGTATCAATTTTATAGCCCAGATTCAAAAGCACATTTAACAATTTTTCCGTATGTTGAGCATCAAAATTTATATCTATATCTCTATGAATTCTTGTTTGTTTACCAGCTAAAATATCTACACCCCATCCGCCATCCAACCAGTATGTAATTCCAGTATTTTCGAATAATTCTATTACTTTCATTAAATCTTCTTTTGTTGTTATTTCTTTTCTACCCATACAAAGTCTCCTTTACAACTTCTAATTTGTAATAATCATTCTACCATACCGTTATGAATAAATCATCTCATGTAAAACAATTTCTTCTGCCCGGTTGTGAATGTTATTGCAACGCTGCACCCATTCCATTTGACGGGTACGCTTCAATTCCTCGGTCACGCCCTCGGCAGCTTTCATCTGCTCCATGATGGTGTCTAACCGTTTCTGTGCCTGTTCGTTCAGGTCTGCAAGATATGTCCACAATTCCCCGGTCAGGGTCAATGTGTGTAATCTGGCTGGGCAGACTTCTCTTAAATATTCCCGGTGCATCCGTCCGTACTTTCCGATGGGGCGGTGTTCCTCCGGCAACTTCAAGTCCGGGATGTAGTAATCTCCAACAAGGATATAATCAATTCCGTTTTCTTTTATTCTTGGTTTCAATTCGCTCATGTTCCTTACCTCCTGTGGAAGCAGGCTCGTCTGGTACTAACTCAATCACATCGGTAATCTCACAATTCAGCGTTTCGCAGATACGGGCTAATGTATCCATGCTGATGTGCTTTCCCTCTTTGCTCATGTTGGCAATCATATTTGTTGTCATACCAGCGGCAAGCCTTAAATCCTCTTTTCTCATATCACGCTCTAACAGTGTGTGCCAGAGTGGTTTATAGCTGATGTGCATATTGTTTTCCTGCCTTTCTATCCATACCACCGGAGCGGCTGCCCCGGCAGGAACTTTTCTCTTATTATAGCACCAATCTTGTGAAATCACAATTTATTCTTGTAGCCTGCCGCTGATACCGTCTGGATTGGCTTTTCCTTTCTTTTTGTTCCCTTTAATTAGCCATGAACTGCTTCATGCCCTGGCTTTTCGCGCCGGGGTTATCGGAGCCGTAGCCCTCCAGCAGGTTGACAACGCCCCACACGCCAAGGCCAGCGCCGAGGGCAATAACGAGGGTCTGCAAAGTGTTGATGGCAGAAGCGAAAAACTGCATATATTACTCCTTTTCTCCGGGCTATACCCGGCCATGAAAAAAGCCGCCCCGTGTAGGGCGGCAGCGTCCGTACCTCGGGACTCGTCGGCACAAACTTCGCTTTGCTACTTTGGGACAAAATGTCCCAAACTCCGCACGCTCCGTTGCGCCTCCTCTTCCCACAAAATCGCTGATTTTGCGGGAACCCTAAAAGCCCAAGGTTTTATACAAAAGCGTCTGGATCGTCGAGGTCGTCATAGTTGAGGATGTCCTCGTCCTCTTCTGTGAGCGCCTCGGCGGGCACATCCACTTCGTACACCTCACAAGCCTCGTTGGGGCCGGGCCGCCTGCGGCGGTTTATCAGCCTGTCGAGGTTAAAGGCGTTTTTCTTGTCGGCCTCAGCCGTAAACTTGTAGTTGGGGTGTTGCTTCAGATCGTATTTGCGGGAATAGAACGGGGGCAGGCCCCGGAGCTGCAAGATGCACCGATCACCGGGCATTGTGGCAAGCTCGCTGGGGGTCATCAGCTCCCGGCCCAGCCGCTGGATGTTTTGGCTGTAACTTTCGGACTGGCCCCGTGTGCGGCCATCCGTCTGCATGGAGATCGTGGACTTGCCCAGCCAGTTTTCCGATATTTCCTTGATAGTGCTGGCCTCGCGGCCACCGAGGAATATCACGCTGTCCATGTTGCCGAGGATCGTTTCCGCATTTTTATCGTAAATGGCCTTGCATTGAGCAAGCTGCTGATAGAGCAGTACAAGGCTCACCTCGCGGGAACGAATGACGGCCACCAGCTTTTCCAGCCCCGGCACTTGGCCCGTATTGGCCGCCTCGTCCCACAGGACGCGCACATGATGGGGCAAGCGGCCCCCATGCACATTGTCGGCCCGTTCACACAGGAGATTGAACATCTGCGAAAAAGCGAGAGCGACCAAAAAATTGTAGGTGCTGTCCGTATCGCTGATGCAGAAAAATGTTGCCGTCCGTCTGTCACCCATACGGTCAAGTTCCAGTTCATCGTAGCTCATAATCTCCCGGAGCTGGGGGATGTCAAAGGGAGCCAGACGAGCACCGCAGGAAATCAAAATGCTTTTGGCCGTCTTGCCGCTGCTTAACTTGTACTTTTTGTACTGCTTCACAGCAAAGCAATCCGGCTTTCGCTTTTCCAACCCGGCAAACATATAGTCCACCGCGTTCATAAAGTCCTCGTCATCCTCCTTGACCTCCATGCCGGAGATCATGTCCACCAGCGTATTCATATTGCGATCTTCCTCCGCGCCCTCGAAAATGATATAGCCCAGCAGGGCGCAGTATAGGAGCGTTTCGGCCTTCGTCCAGAACGGATCGCCCTCTTTGCCCTCGCCCTTGGTGTTGGAAATAAGGGCATTGACGAACTTTAGGATGTCGGACTCGTTCTTGATATACGCCAGCGGGTTATAGTGCATGGACTTGGAGAAGTCGATGCTGTTGAATACCTTGATTTTGTACCCCCGCTTTTGGAGAAAGCTGCCCACTTGGGACAGGACGCCGCCCTTCGGGTCTACCACCACGAAAGAGGAATGGGCCTGTAAAAGCTGGGGCGTGAGCCAAAAGCGGGTTTTGCCCGAGCCGGACGATCCGATGACACAGGTATTGAGGTTTCGGGCGTTGGCCGGGATCTTGGGCCGGGTGTTCATGGTGAGAAACTCCGTCCCGGTCAGAATGACATTGTTTTCAAACTTGGGATCGACAAAGGGCTTGATGTCCTTTTCGTTTCCCCACCGGGCCGAGCCGTACTCCTCGTCACGCCGGAACTTCTTGGCTTTTTTACTTTTCATGTGGATGAACAGACGGAACGCCACGGCTCCCACGATACCAACCAGCCAGTCAACAGGGTTTAGCCCCGGCGCGAAATCGGCAAAGGCCGGGCCGATAGTCTGGCCGATCCCCATCACTTTTGTTAGGAAACCCGCACCAGCGGCCAGCCGATAGGCCGTACTCAATTTGAGGAACGCCCAGCCGATGAACACATACGGGATATTGGGAATGAGGAATTTTCGGAGCTTATCTGTTTTCATGCGCCGCCTCCTTCACACGCTCCCGCTGTTTGGGCTTTTCACGGGTGAGCTGATCTCCGGCCCGCTTGATCTGATCCCGGATGGGGATGCGCCTGGACTTGGACTTGTTCAGCACCTTTTTGGAATACTCCGAGAAACAGGCGGTCATGGCATCAGCCTGTCCCGCCTTGAAAAACAACAGGTATTTGTCCGGGCCTGTCTTGTAAAAGGCATAATCCACATTCCACTTCCGGGCCACCCGGTCAAAACTTTTGGTATCGCCGGACAGCTCCAGACTGTTGGTAGACACGCCATGCCGCATAAGTTGCTTGACCGTCTGTTTGCCGTGAGGGATCTGCCGGGCGCGGTGTTCTTTGGCGATTTTGCGCCCCACAGCGGCCACCACATAGGCAAGGCTCCGCGCCGTCAGCTTACTGGCCCGGACGGAAACTGCAACAGTACGCCGGGAAATATCTTCTTCTATCAGCTATGCCGCCTCCTTTCTCACCTCGGGACAAGTTGTCCCAAGGTGGGGTTATCGTTCCGTATGGCCCAGCGTGGGCCGTTTCCGTTCCCCCTCCAGCGAGGAACGGTCTATAATTTCCTTGAAAGCTGACATCTGCTCCCGGATGGACAGCTTGGGCATGGAGAAAACGCGGTGCTCGTCGGGAATGTCATCCCGGCCCGTGTAGTGCTCTATAAAGCTGCTGCGGTTGTCGGCCACATATCCACCGGGGGCATAGTGGCCGCCGTCATTGATCCGCACATCCCGCCCGTATGCCTCATAGTCGATATAATCAATGAGGTGTTCCGGGACTTCCACACCGCCGAACTCCAGCACATACATACGGCCCAGCTCCTCGTCACTACGGACACCGGAATAGAACTCAAAGCAATCCAGATTTTGCGTGAGGTTGATTAAGTCTTTTACGCTACCTGTGTATTCGCCAGCGTCTATGACCGCCTCAAACTTTTCTATATCGCTCTGATCCATTTCCGACAGCAGCGCGGCCAGATAGTTGAGCTCGTCAATGCTTTCATATTCGCCCAAGTGCTCATGCAGCCCCAGTACATCGCCGTCAAAGCTGGTTATGAAAATCTCCTCATACCGTATGCCGTCCACGCCGATGCGCTTTAAGAGGGACTGTACCTCCTCCGCCGTGGTGGGAAATTTCAGCGTTTCGCCCACAAGCTGCCCCTCGGCATATTTGCCGAGGTTGGTAATGTAGGCTTCCAGCAGGGCCGCCATATCAGCGGCGGCCCTGTCCCTTGACCGTCAAGATGCCCTCCAGCGTGGTTGCCGTGATACCCAGCCGCTGGGCAACAGCAATATCGTTCTTCATAGCCTCGGTGACGGTATGGCCGCACACCACCAGCACATGAGAGCGTTTGAGCAGATTACGGGCCATGTCGATCCCGCTTTTATGCTCCTCGGGAATGGCATCATTGAGGAACAGGGGATGGAACAGCGTGGGGCAGATGGGCGAAAAGCCCGCCTCATACACGCTGCGGCAATACTGCGCCGCCTGTTTTGCGTTTTCGGCATCGCTGCCGCACCACGCAGCGGTGATATATGCGAGGGGTCGTTTCATTGTTAAAACCTCCATTCAATGAAAAAACCTCGGGACAAATTGTCTCGAGGTTACAGGCTCTTATCCGTTTTCTTTTCGGGCTTGCCCAGCTCGGGGGGCTGCTTGGCCTTCCAGTCATCCAGCAGGGCCATGATCTGATCCTTCATCTGACGGGGGGACTTGTCCTTGCCGAAATACTTTTCCAGTTCCGCGCTATTGATAATCACCTTATCAACCTCCTTCTTTTCTTCCATCAAAATGCCGTCGATCACATCGCCGTTCAGCTTGCCCTCTTGATCCAGCTTGCGGAGCCGCTGGGCTTGGGATAGGGACGGAGAGGACTGCTGGCCCTCAATGGACACGGCGATATACTTCTGATGTTTGGGCCGGATAAAGGAAATCTCCACGGCGGGGGTAAATGCCAGCTTTTTTTCGTCCAGCATTTTCTGCAAATCCGGCACCAGCTCGGTCAAGCGGATATACCGCTGTACCTGTTTGTAGTTCATGCCGTTGCGATCACCCACGATCTGCGTGGAGCGTTTACCCGCCTCCTGTGCGTCCTCACCGGGACGAGCGCCTTGGTGCTTGATGGCCTCCACCTGCATTTTCAAAGACTGTGCCTTTTCCGTGGGCAAAATCTTTTCGCGGTGGCGCAGGTTGTCATCCGTCATAGCGAGGATGGCCTCGTCATCGGTCATGTTACGGACAATACAGGGCATATTCACAAACCCGGCCAGCTCGCTTGCCCTCTGGCGGCGGTGGCCCGCGATGATCTCATACCCGCCATCCTCGGTGGGGCGCACCAGCGCGGGCTGGTTTACACCACTTGCCCGGACGGACTCCACAAGGCCCTGCATCTCGGCATCGTCACGGACACCAAAGGGATGGTTTTTGAACGGGCGCAGCTCGGACAGATTGAGGTAGACAATTTCCTCTTTTTCTGCGCGGGTAGCGTCACGGGGCGCGGCGGGCTGCTCCGGCGCGGCAGGGGCGGGAGCCTCCTGCGGATTGGGTGCAGCATTTTCCGGGGCAGCCTTACTTTGGGACATTTTGTCTCGCGTGGGCGGCTTGGCCTTGTCGGGGGCCGCCTTGTCAGCCTTTGCCGGGCGGCCCTTGCTGGCCTTGGCCGCTGCTTTGTCCTTCGACTCCGTGGTTTTCTGCTTGGGAGCCTTTTCCTTCGGGGCCTTGTCCTTTCCGGCCTCCTCACGGGCGGCGGCGAAATCCACCACCTTGCCAGAGGGAGCAGGGGCAGGATCACTCTTGTCCGGGGTGGCAGTCTGCTTGGCCTCCTTGTCGGGCTTGAGCGGCTCGGGAGCCGCAGGGCTGGGAGCCTCCGGGACGGTGGGCTCCGCCTTTTCTGCGGGAGCTGCCTTTTCAGCCGGGGCGGGATCTGCCACAACGGGCTCGGCCTTGCCGGGAGCAGGCTGCTCCTGCGCGGGGGCCGTGTCAGTCGTTTCTGCCTCGGGGCCGATATTCTTTTTATCGTCTGCCAATGTCAAACCTCCTTTGTCTTGAAATGAAAAAAGCCAGCCCGATGGCTGGCAGCAGATAAGGGACTCCTCCTTTCAAGTTGTGGTGTATGAAAACGCCGCCCATAGTCTCACTCGGGCGGCGTAATGCTCAATATGAAATTGTTTTAGAATAAATACCTTGCTTGACAACTCGGATTTAATTTTAGATTAGATTTTTTCGCGGTGGCCTTCGTTCCACATTTTTTCATCGACATCGGCCATCATCAGCTTTAACAGGATGTCCGACATACTTTCACCGTTTTTATCATAACGGGGCTCCACGATAAAAACGCGATTGCCGATCTCATATCTTTGCGGCTCACCAGCTATATATTCTTTCTCCATACTCAACATCCCCTTTCGCTATGGAACAAGGAAATTATACCATGCGAAAAGGGAATTGCGGTATCGAGCTTGTTTTCAAATTTAGTATTGATATGCGGTCTGGCCCCAGCTATAATGAATTTCAAGAAAAACGCCGATGGTTTTGCGGCTTTTGGTGGGGTGTCCCGCGTATTGAACGCTCTATTGGCCCGATTTAGAGGGGTATGTAACCGATCTAACCGGGAGAGCGCTTGAATGGCATTCAAGAGGTCAGCGGTTCGATCCCGCTTATCTCCACCATTACAAAGAGATTGTGAAGAAAACCTCACTTCTTCGGAAGTGGGGTTTTTGCTTTATGCGGCGATGGCAACGATGTCCATGCCCATGCTGAACTGCTCAAAGTCAATGTTAAAGTCGATATGCAGCTTGTAGTCCCGGTAGACCTCCACCCGCTTGATAAGGCAGTTGACGATCATTTTCTTTGCCTCCATGCTGGCGGTGTCGTACATATCGGCCCAAGAGATAATGTCATCGTA
>NZ_JBQHUB010000031.1:0-34870 GCF_052065415.1 Pseudoflavonifractor sp. HCP28S3_F10
AGTTTCTTAAATTCTGGCATATATCGTTTGTTTGGGATCCCTTTTGGCATAGTAAACACCCCACTTGTTAGATAGTATATCATACTGTCTAACAAATGGGGTGCAGTTCAAAAGGCCGGGGAATTTCATTATTTGCTTAGTTTGTCAATGGCCGACCGCGCGGCGTTCTGCTCGGCCTCTTTTTTGCTGTGGCCCTCGCCGTGGCCCACGCAGACGCCGTTCAGATCCACCTCCACGGCAAAGATCTTGGCGTGGTCCGGACCGCTGGAGCCGATGAGCCGGTACTGCAGCACCTGGCCGCTTTCCCGCTGGACCAGTTCCTGCAGGGCGGTCTTGTAATCCCGGTTGCGGGACTTCTCGGCCTCCCGGTCCAGGATATACTTCTGAATGATGCGCCGGGCGGGCTCGATGCCACCGTCCAGGTAGACCGCAGCCAGCACAGCCTCCACCGCGTCGGCCTGTATGGAAGGGCGCTGCCGGCCCCCGCCGGCATTCTCTCCCTTACCCAGCATCAGATATTTGCCCAGGCCCCAGGCCTGGGCAACCTCCACCAGGCTCTCCTCACACACCAGGGCCGCCCGGGTACGGGTCAGTACCCCTTCGGGCAGGTCAGGGTGGGTATGATAAAGGTAATCCGCAGTCACCATGCCCAGCACCGAGTCCCCCAGGAACTCCAGCCGCTCGTTGCTCTGGATCCCCCTGGCCCGGTTCTCATTGGCATAGGAGCTGTGGGTCAGCGCGTTTTCCAGCAGCGACCGGTCCTGAAACGTATATCCCAGGGTCTCCTCCAGCGGTAACATGGCCCTTCTCCTCCTTCAAAACAGGAAGCCCCGCCTGAGCGGGGCTTCCCGGCATCCTGTTCTTCTCTCAGTCCAGCTTAGCCTGCAGGAAGCGGACAAAATCGCCCACCGTGGTCATGTCGGACAGATTCTCGTCCGCCAGCTCATCCAGGCCGAAGGCCTCCTCCACCGCGGAGGTCAGGTCCACCACGTCCAGGGAATCGGCGCCCAGCTCCTCAAAGGAGGTGTCCATGGTGATGCTGTCGGCGTCCACGCCCAGCTGCTCTGCCAGCAGCGCTGCGATCTTCTCAAAAATCATTTCCATCTTCTCCTATCATGATCGTTTCCTTGCCGCCTGAAACGGTAATTGCACTAAAATAATAGGCAAGATATGGCTCTGTGTCAATAGGGTTTTTCAGTTTTTCCCCGGCGCTCCGAAAAATATGGGAACGGCCGGTCATGCCTCTTCCTTTTTTACCTGCACAGGCAGGCGCATATGCTCCATATTCTCGGTGATATCTTCAATGATCCCCGAGGAGGCAAAGCGGGCGGCCTGCTTGATGGCATTCTTGATGGCGTAGTCGTCAGAGGAGCCGTGGGCCTTGATCACCGGTTTGGAGATGCCGATGAACGCGGTGCCGCCCACTTCCCCCGCGTCCAGGATCTTCTTGAATTCCCGGATGCCGCCGGACACCAGCACCGCCGCCAGCTTGGTCAGCAGGTTCTTTTTGAACATCTCCTTCATCTTTTTGGCCAGGAAGCCGCCAGTGCCCTCCATGGTCTTGAGGAAGATGTTGCCCGAGTAGCCGTCGGACACGATGACGTCCACCGCGCCGTACACCGCCTCCTTGCCCTCCACGTTGC
This sequence comes from Pseudoflavonifractor sp. HCP28S3_F10, assembly GCF_052065415.1. NCBI lineage: Bacteria > Bacillati > Bacillota > Clostridia > Eubacteriales > Oscillospiraceae > Pseudoflavonifractor > Pseudoflavonifractor sp. HCP28S3_F10. The sequence continues at coordinate 1,644 of NZ_JBQHUB010000031.1, forward strand.
CCGCAAAATGGAGGCGGCCCTGGGCATCGGCCTCCTTGAGCAGCTCATAGGTCCTTTGCTGGAGCTCGGTACCCTTGGAGGGCTCGGCTCCGATGTTCAAAAGGCCCACCCTGGGCTCGGGCCGGCCCAGCACCCGCTCGGCGTAGTAGGAGCCCATAAAGGCGAACTGGAGCAGATACTCGGGGGTGCACTCGGCAGTGGCGCCGCAGTCCACCAGCACCGCGCCGCCGTTCCCGGTGGGGACCACCGGCGCCATAGCCGCCCGGCGGATGCCCTTGATGCGCTTGACGATCAGCGTGGCCGCCGCCAGCAGTGCGCCGGTGCTGCCCGCCGAGACAAAGGCGTCGCCCTTGCCGTCCTTGAGCAGGTTGAGGCCCACCGTCAGGGAGGAGTCCTTCTTCTCCCGGTAGGCGGTGGCCGGGTTGTCGCAGATCTCCACCACCTCGGATGCGTGGACGATCTCCATCCCGGCAGGGGGCTCGCTCATTCCCTCCCCGGCCAGGACCTTGAGGATCTCCTCCCCCCGGCCCACCAGGACCACTTCCACCCCCTGCTCCCGCACGGCGGCCAGCGCGCCTTTTACGTTGGATGCAGGCGCGTTGTCGCCGCCCATGGCGTCCACGATGATCTTCATAGTGTAAATCCCTCTTTCTTTTTAGCTGTGTCCCGCCGGGACCCGGGGGCTACCGCAGGCTCCGTACCTCGTCCGTCAATCCCAGCAGATAATCCGCGGAGACATTGTAGTGCTCACAGAGCTGGGCCAATTTGGAGAAGGTGGAGGCTTTCCGCCCATTCTCCATCTCACCGATCTGGTTGGGCTTGACTCCCAGAAACTCGGCAAGCTCCTGCTGTTTCTCGCCCCGTTGCTTGCGCAGCGTCCGGAGTCTCTCTCCAAAAAGTTCGTTGGAGTACACCGAATCCCCCCTTGACCGCCCTGCGGGAGCGCCACGCACCCTACCGCAGGCTCCGCACCTCATCTGTCAGGCCCAACAGATAGTCCGCAGAGACATTAAACTTTTCACACAGTTTATACAGACGTTCCATTGACGTACCGGCTTTTCCATTTGCCATATCGCTGATCTGCGCGGTGGATACGCCAAGGATCTCCGCCAGTTCAGAATATGTCATTTTGTTCTGTTGGATCAGCTCTTTCAGCCGGCCGGAGAAAATTTCCCTGCTAAACATATTCTTCTCCCTTGACATATTAGATATAATCTAGTAACATAGCATTAGATTATATCTAGTGAGGTGTTCTTCATGGATACACTGCTTCCCGATCTTTTTGACCTGATGTCTCAACGCTGTGGACATGAGCTGACCCACTCTCAGCAGTACCGGGACTGCGCCGCCCTCCGGGAGCGCCACTTCTCCCGTGTCCGGGAGGCCATGGGAGAGGAGTTCTGCGAAAAGCTCAGCGATATCGTTGCCGAATGCGCCCAGCTCCACACAGAAGCCGCCTTCGCCTGGGGACTGCGGCTGGGATTGAGCCTGCCAAGCCTCTGAACTCCTCCGCCGTTATCTGAACCTCAGGCCGGGCAGAATCTCCAGCGCACGGCGGCTCAGCTCTGCATTTTTATTTCTTTTGCCCTTCACCTTATAGCCCAGGGGCGGGATGATGCCGAAATTCACGTTCATGGGCTGAAAATCGGCCACGCTCTCATTGCTGATGTAGAGGGCCAGGGCGCCCACGGCGGTCTCCTGGGGGAAATTCACGGGGGGCTTGCCCTGGAGCCGCCGGGCCAGCTCCACCGCCGCCAGGAAGCCGGAGGCGGTGGACTCCACATAGCCCTCCACACCGGTGATCTGCCCGGCAAAGCAGACGCGGGGATCCTTTTTTACCCGGTAGTAGCGGTCCAGCAGCCGTGGGGAGTCCAGATAGGTGTTGCGGTGCATGACGCCGTAGCGCACGAACTCGGCGTTCCTGAGGGCGGGGATCATGGAGAACACCCGCTTCTGCTCGGGCCATTTCAGGTGGGTCTGGAAGCCCACGATGTTGTAGATGGAACCCTCGGCGTTGTCCTTGCGCAGCTGCACCACCGCGTAGGGCTCCTTCCCCGTCTTGGGGTCTTTCAGGCCCCGGGGCTTCAGGGGGCCGTAGCACAGGGTGTCGTGGCCCCGGCGGGCCATAACCTCCACCGGCATGCAGCCCTCAAACACATGCCTGTCCTCAAAGCCGTGGACCTCAGCCTCCTGCGCGGCGCACAGCTCGGTCCAGAAGGCGTCGTACTCCTCCGCCGTCATGGGGCAATTCACATAGTCCGGCGTGCCCTTGTCGTACCGGGAGGCGAACCAGGCGCTGTCCATGTCCACGCTCTCAAAGGTGACCAGGGGGGCCGCCGCGTCGTAGAAATTCAGGTAGCGGCTGTCCGGGAAAAAGGCGGCGATGCTCCCGCTCAGCGCCGGGGAGGTCAGCGGCCCGGAGGCCACGATCACATTTCCCTCCGCCGGGATCTCCGTGACCTCCCCCTCCTCCACGTTGATGAGGGGGTGGCTGCGGATCTGTTCGGTGATGGCCCGGGAAAAGGCGTGGCGGTCCACCGCCAGGGCCCCGCCGGCCTCCACCCGGTGGGCGTCGGCGCAGGAGAGGATCAGGGAGTCCATCCGCCGCAGCTCCTCCTTGAGCAGGCCCACCGCGTTTTCCAGCTGGTCGGACCGGAGGGAGTTGGAGCACACCAGCTCACCGAAATCGTCGGTGTGGTGGGCGGGGGTCTTCTGGGCGGGCTTCATTTCGCGCAGCACCACGGGGATGCCCCGCTGTGCCAGCTGCCACGCGGCCTCGGACCCCGCCAGGCCCGCGCCGATCACGATGACTGGTTCCATGTGTTCTCCTTATTAAGAACGGGCCGATCAGGCGTCGGTCCCTAAGATTCTTTCTTTCCGGCAGCCGTCTTTGGGGCGGCCGCTTTTTTCGTGGCGGGCTTTTTGGCCGCCGTTTTTTTGGCCGGGGCCTTGTCAGCGGACTTGGCTGCCGTCTTTTTGGCCGGAGCCTTGGCGGCGGATTTGGCCGCTGTTTTTTTGGCCGTGGTCTTCTTGGCCGGCTTCTTCTCCTCCTCGGGAGGGGTGCCCTCCGCGGGATTGGCGTTCCCGGCGGTCTTTTTCTTGTAACCCCGCTGGTCCTCGGGCAGGAAGTTGGGGCACTCCGGGTTGATGCAGAAGGGCTTCTTGAAGCCCCGGCCCGACTTTTTGAACAGGGTCTGGCCGCACTCGGGGCAGGTCTCCTTCACCGGCACGTCCCAGGTCATGAAGTCGCACCTGCGGGCCTCGTCCTTGTTGGTGTTGTTCTCACAGCCGTAGTAGGCGTAACCCCGCTTGGAGGTCTTTTTCAAAATCTTGCCGCCGCACTTGGGGCACTTACCCGGCATTTCGATGACGATGGGCTGGGTATGGGGGCAGTCGGGCCAGCCGGGGCAGGCCAGGAAACGGCCGAAGCGGCCCGATTTGAACACCAGGTTCCGGCCGCACAGGGGACAGATCACATCGGAGACCTCGTCGGGCACCTTGATGCGCTCCAGATCCTGCTCGGCGGCCCGGAGCTCCTGCTCAAACCCGCCGTAGAAACTGGAGAGGATGTCCTTCCAGTTCTCCTTGCCCTCCTCCACCTCGTCCAGCCGGGCCTCCATGTTGGCGGTGAAGGCGGTGTCCACGATGTCGGGGAAGCGCTCCTTCATCAGCTCGGTGACCACCTCGCCCAGGGGGGTGGTGCGCAGGTACTTGCCCTCCTTCACCACGTACTCCCGGTCCAGGATGGTGGAGATGGTGGGAGCGTAGGTGGAGGGGCGGCCGATGCCCTTCTCCTCCAGCGCCTTGATGAGGGTGGCCTCGGTGTAGCGGCTGGGGGGCTGGGTGAAGTGCTGAGCCTTGGCGGTGTCCCGCAGGCTCACCTGCTCCCCCTCCCGCAGGTCGGGCAGGGGGGATTGCTTGAGGGCCTCGTCCTCCTCGTCCTTCCCCTCCACATACACGGCGGTGTAGCCCGAGAACTTCAGCGCCGAGTGGTTGGCACGGAAGTGGTAGCCGGCGCTCTCCACGTCAATGGAGACGCTGTCGTACACGGCGGAGGACATCTGGCAGGCCAGGAACCGGCTCCAGATCAGCTTGTAGAGCCGGAACTGCTCGCCTGTCAGGTCCTTTTTCACCTGTTCGGGGGTCAGGTTCACGTCGGAAGGACGGATGGCCTCGTGGGCGTCCTGGGCCCCCGACTTGGTCTTGTACACCCGGGGCTTGCCGGGGTAGTAGTCCTGCCCGTAGCGGCCCAGAATAAAGTTCCGGGCGGCGGCGGTGGCCTCGTCGGAGAGACGGAGGGAGTCGGTACGCATATAGGTGATCAGGCCCACGGTGCCTTCGCCCTCGATATCCACGCCCTCGTAGAGCTGCTGGGCGATGGACATGGTGCGCCGGGGGGTCATGTTCAGCTTGCGGGAGGCCTCCTGCTGCAGGGTGGAGGTGGTGAAGGGGGGCGCGGGGGAGCGCTGCTTGTCCTGCCGCTTGACGCCCGCCACGGTGAAGGGGGCCGCCTGCACGGCGGCGATGACCCGGTCTGTCTCCTCCTCGCTGCGCAGCTCCATCTTCTTCTCCCTTCCGTAGAAGGAGGCCTTGAAGCTGCCCAGATTGGGAGCGATGCGCTCCAGATCCACATCCAGAGACCAGTACTCCTCAGGTACAAAGGCGCGGATCTCGCTCTCCCGCTCGGCCACCAGCCGGGTGGCCACCGACTGGACCCGGCCGGCGCTCAGGCCCCGGCGGATCTTCTTCCACAGCAGGGGGGAGAGCTGATAACCCACGATCCGGTCCAGCACCCGCCGGGCCTGCTGGGCGTCCACCAGGTTTCGGTCGATGTCCCGGGGGGCGGCGATGGACTCGTTGACCACCTTTTTCGTGATCTCGTTGAAGGTGACCCGGTAGGTCTTGTCGTCCGGAATGCCCAGCAGCTCCTTCAGGTGCCAGGAGATGGCCTCGCCCTCCCGGTCCGGGTCGGTGGCGAGAAAGACCTTGTCGCTTTTCTTCGCCGCCTTCATCAGGTCGTCGATGACCTCTTCCTTTCCTTTGATGGGCTGATAGTCGGGTTGAAAGCCGTGCTCCACATCCACGCCCAGCTTACTTTTCGGCAGATCGCGGACATGCCCCATGGACGCCTTGACCTGATAGTCGCTTCCCAGGTATTTGCCAATGGTCTTGGCCTTGGCGGGGGACTCCACGATCACGAGATTCGTTTTTGCCACAGCAGTACCTCCAATTTGGACCCGCCTGCCCGGCAGGCCCTCTATCGTCCGCCCTGCGGACGCGGTATCTCCCCGGAGGGAGCAGAATAGATCATCAAAGAAGTTCAAAAGGAGCATTTGCTCCTTTTGAACCGCGCGGCGATTGCCGCGCGGGGCCGCATTATGCGGTAAACACCGTTACGGCTGCAAAGCCGTTGCCCGGCTTTTCCTCCACATAGCCCCGGACCTGCAGCATGGTCAGGGCGGAGAGTATCCGCCGGGCCGGGATGCCGGTGGCCTCCACCAGATCGTCCGGCCGCAGAGTGGACTCTCCCAGCTTGAGCAGGAGCTCCTTCTCATCGTCCGTGAACTCCTCGGTGCACGCTTCAAAGGTACTATAAGACCTTCCCGTCCCCTTGTCAACCGTCTCCAGTGGGATCTTCTCCTCCTTCCGGGGCATTTTCGGCGTTTTTTCCACCGGTTTTTCCACCTTGCGCGCCGCCCGGTAAAGAAGTCCGCCGCTGCGGTCCCGGCCCACCTTGGCCGGATAGAGGGTCTCGTACTCCTCCAGCACGTCCCGGGCCGAGAGCACCAGCTTGGCCTCGCCCCGCTGGATGAGCAGGTTGGTCCCGGCGCTGGAGGGCGCCCCCGCCGGGCCGGGGAAGGCGAACACATCCCGGTTCTGGTCCAGGGCCTTCCGGGCGGTGATGAGGGTGCCGCTGCGCTCGGCGGCCTCCACCGCCACCACGCCCAGGCTCAGTCCGCTGATGATCCGGTTGCGCACCGGGAAATGATGCCCCTCGGTGGGGGTGCCGGGCGGATACTCGCTGATGAGTGCGCCCACCTCCGGGATGCGCTCATAGAGGTCGGCGCTGGAGAACGGGTAGACCCGGTCGATGCCGCCGCCCAGCACCGAGCAGACCGTACCGCCCGCCCGGATGGCGCTGCGCAGGCAGGCGGAGTCCACGCCCTGGGCGATGCCGGACACCACCAGCGCACCGCCCCGGGCCAGCTCCCAGCCCAGGGTCCCGGCCTGGCTCAGTCCGTACTCCGACGCCCTGCGGGAGCCCACCACACCGATGGCCACCTCCTCGTCAAAGGCGATGTGTTTTCCCTTCACATAGAGCACCGCCGGCGGCGCGTCGATCTGCCGCAGCCGCTCGGGATACTCCGCGTCCTGCATGGTGAGGATGCGGATGCCCAACCGGGCGCAGTCGGCCTGGACGCGCTGGGCGTAGTCCAGCTCTTTGTGCGAGAGCTCCTTTCGCAGCGGCAGGGGCAGCCCCGCCAGCCGGTACTCCTCCGGGTCGGCGAAATACACGCCCTCCGGCGAGCCGAAACGGTCGGCCAGGGCGGCGGCCTCTCCCGGCCGCAGCGAGGGACGGGTGGTCAGCCAGAGCCAGTACTTCAGCGCGGACATAAAAACACCTCATTCTCTCTATCTGTCGGGTGCGCTCCCGGCGGAGCTCACCGCGCCATCTCCCACAGCACCACCGCGGCGGCCACCGCGGCGTTGAGGGATTCACAGCGCTCCCGCATGGGGATCTTCAGGGTCTTTTCGCAGCGCTCCAGCGCCTGCCGGGACACCCCCCGGCCCTCGCTGCCGATGATGACGGCGGCCCCGGCCAGCGCGGCGGAGCGCACGTCCTCGGTATCCTCCCGCAGGGCGGTGGCATAGAGGGGGACGCCTGCCCGGCGGAGGGCCACGTCCAGCTCATCCAGCCCGGCCTCCCACACCGGCAGGCGGAAGCAGGCTCCCATGGAGGCCCGCACCGTCTTGGGCGAGAAGGGATCGGCGCAGCCGGGGAGAAGCACCAGTCCCGCCGCCCCGAAGGCATCGGCGGTGCGCCAGATGGTACCCACGTTGCCCGGGTCCTGCACCCCGTCCAGCACCAGCAGCCCTCCGGGGGGGAGGCCTTCCGGCAGGGAGGTTTCCGGCGTGGAACACACGCCCATCATTCCCTGGGGGTTCTCCATGGTGGAGAGGCTGCGGAACACCTCTTCCGGTACCGACACCAGGCGCACTGTATCCCTGAGTCCCTCCGGCGGCTCCACGCCCTGGGCACACACCACCGTCTCCAGCGCCGCGCCCCAGGCCGCCGCCTCCGCCGTCAGCTTGGTGCCCTCGCAGAGAAAGCGCCCGCTACTCCGGCGGTATTTCCGGTCGCTCCCCAGCTTTCGGATGTGGACGGAGAGCGGATTCTGCCGGCTCGTGATCCATTCCATATGCCGTCCCCCTACAGCTCGTGGAGCTGATTGATGGATTCGATGCGGCCCAGCACCACCAGCCTGTCCCCCTGGGAGACGGCATAGTCGCCGCCGGGGGCCACATTCAGCTCCCCCGTCCGGTCCCGGACGGCGATGACGTTCACATGGTGCCTGACCCGGATGTCCAGCTGCCGGATGGTCTGGCCCTGCCACCCTGCGGGAGCGGCCAGCTCCACGATGCTGAAATCGTCCGAGAGCTCGATAAAATTGAGCACGTTGGAGCTGGACAGGCCCTGGGCCAGCTTCAGGCCCATCTCATGCTCCGGGAATATCACCCGGTCGGCGCCGATCTTCTCCAGCACCTTGCGGTGGACATGGCTCTGGGCCTTGCACACCACCTGCTTCACCCCGGCCTCCTTCAGATTCAGGGTGATGAGGGCGCTGTCCCCCACGTCGCTGCCGGCGGCCACGATGGCGCAGTCAAAATTGCGCACTCCCAAAGCCCGCAGCACCGCCGGGTCCTTGGCGTCCCCGGCCGCCGCGTGGGTCACCTGCTCGGCCATCTTCTGCACCCGCTCGCTGTCGGCGTCGATGGCCAGCACTTCATGGCCCAGGCTGCACAGCTCGGTGGCCACCGCGCTGCCGAAACGCCCCAGGCCGATCACTACAAAGGTCTTCATATCTGTTTCAAACCTCCCTGTCCGCCCATGGGGCTATCCGATCATAAGGTCCATATTGGGATACCGGATCCTGGCCGCCTTTCGCTTCCGGGTGAGGAAGGCGATGGAGAAGGAGAGCACTCCCACCCGGCCCAGATACATAAAGAGGATGAGCAGCCACTGGGACGCCCGGCTCAGCCCCGGCGTGATCCCCGCGGTAAGGCCCACGGTGCCCAGGGCGGAGGCCACCTCAAAGGCGCAGTCCAGATAGGGCAGTCCCTCCAGCGCAGAGAGGGCGATGGACCCTGCGCAGAACAGGCCCACCACCACCAGCGTCAGGGTCATGGCGTTGAGCACCCGCTGGTAGGACACCGCCCTGCCCCGCACCGTCACCTGTTCCCGGCCCGTCAGGCCGGACCGGAAGGCCAGCAGCAGCACCGCCAGCGTCACCGTCTTGATGCCGCCCGCCGTGGAGCCGGAAGAGCCGCCGATGAGCATCAGCACCACCGACAGGGCTCTGGTGCTCTCCCGCAGGCCCCCCTGTCCCAGGCTGTCGAAGCCCGCGGTGCGCAGCGTGACCGACTGGAACAGGGCGTTGAGCAGCTTCTCCCACAGGGGCATGGGCCCCAGGGTGGCGGGATTGTGGTACTCGGCAATCAGCGTAAATACCGTCCCCAGGGTCAGCAGAGCCGCCGTCATAGCCAGCACCAGCTTGCTGTACAGGGACAGCCGCCGCCAGCACCGGGCCCGGACCATGTCCTCCCACACAAAGAAGCCCAGGCCTCCCACCACGACGAGGACCGCCGTGGTCAGCAGGACCACCGGGTCGTCCCGTACCCCCGTCAGGCTGGAGAAGGGCCCATAAGCCCCGCCCAGCAGGTCGAAGCCCGCGTTGCAGAAAGCGGACACCGCGTGGAAGATTCCCCGCCACAGCCCCCGTGCAAAGCCGAAACGGGGGATGAACCGGGCCGCCAGCAGCGCCGCACCGGTCCCCTCCAGGAAAAAGGTCCCCACCAGCGCCCGGCGCACCACCCGCACCACGCCGTCCAGGTCGTTCAGGTTAAAGGTGGAGACCATGATGAGCCGCTCGGACAGGCCGATCCTGCGGTGGAGGGCCAGGGACACCATGGTTATGACCGTCATGAAGCCCAGCCCTCCCAGCTGGATCATGACCAGGATCACCACCTGGCCGAACAGGCTCCACTGGAGCCAGGTGTCCGCCAGGACAAGACCCGTCACGCAGGTAGCCGAGGTGGCGGTGAACAGCGCGGTAAAAAATCCGGCGCTCTGTCCGTCCCGGGAGGCCAGGGGCAGCGTCAGCAGCAGGCTCCCCAGCAGAATGATGCACCCGAAGGAGGATGCCACGATGCGGGTGGGATTCATGCCCCTGCCGCTGAAGTGCCGCTGCCTCAGCCGGCGGAGCGGGGACGATTCCATTTTCATGTTCACTTCCTCATCAGTCCGGCAGAACGAGATATGGATACACAGAAAGGCACAGACAAGGAAATTTCTTCCTTATCTATGCCCATAAGAGGCCGCGCCCGCGCGGGACGCGGCCTCCCGGTACCTTATTGCTCAGTCCAGAGGTTTCATGGTGGGGAACAAAATCACGTCCCGGATGGAGTCGGCTCCGGTGAGCAGCATAACGCAGCGGTCGATGCCCATGCCCATACCGCCGGTGGGGGGCATACCGTATTCCAGAGCGGTAAGGAAGTCCTCATCCAGCATCTCAGTCTCATCGTCGCCCCGCTCCCTCTGCTCCACCTGCTTCTCAAAGCGGTGGCGCTGGTCGATGGGGTCGTTGAGTTCGGAGTAGGCGTTGGCCAGCTCGCTGTGACAGACGAAGAGCTCAAACCGCTCGGTGAGGCGGGGATCCTCCGGGCTGCGCTTGGTCAGGGGAGATACCTCCACCGGATACATCGTAATAAAAGTAGGCTGGATCAGTTTCTCCTCCACCCGCTGGTCGAAGCAGGCATACAGGGCGTTGCCCCAGGTCTTTTCGGCGGCATCGGCCAGTTCCACGCCCACTGCCTTGGCGGCGGCCACCGCCTCAGCATCGTCGGTAATGGCGCCGAAATCGATCCCCAGATACTCCTTCACCGCGTCCACCATGGTCAGACGGCGCCAGCCGGGGGTCAGGTCGATCTGCTCGCCCTGCCACTCCACCTGGTAGGTGCCCAGGATCTTCTGGGCGGCGCCCGAGATGATGCCCTCGGCAATGTCCATCATGTCGTGGAAATCGGCATAAGCCTGGTAGAGCTCCACGGTGGTGAACTCGGGGTTGTGCTTGGGATCCATGCCCTCGTTGCGGAAGATGCGGCCGATCTCATACACCCGGTCCATGCCGCCCACGATGAGCCGCTTCAGCGGCAGCTCGGTGGCAATGCGCATATACATGTCGATGTCCAGGGTATTGTGGTGGGTGACGAAGGGCCGGGCGGCGGCGCCGCCGGCAATGGTGTTGAGCACCGGGGTCTCCACCTCAATATAGCCCATGTTGTCCAGATACTCCCGCATGGACTTGATGAACTGGGAGCGGATGACGAAATTCCGCTTGACCTCGGGGTTGACCATCAGGTCCACATAGCGCTGGCGGTAGCGGGTCTCCCGGTCGGTGAGGCCGTGGTACTTCTCGGGCAGGGGCAGCAGAGACTTGGAGAGCAGGATGATGTTCCTGGCCCGGACGCTCATTTCGCCCCGCTGGGTGCGGAACACCTCACCCTCCACACCCACGATATCGCCGATGTCATATTTCTTGAACTTCTTGTAAACCGCCTCATCCATTTCATCCTGACGGGCGTAGAGCTGGATGCGTCCGTCCCGGTCCTGCAGATCACAGAAGCTGACCTTGCCCATGCCGCGCTTGGACATAAGGCGGCCCGCCACCTTCACAGCCTGTCCCTCCAGAGCGTCAAACTGCTCTTTGATCTGGGCGGAAGTATGATCCCAGTCAAACTTGGTGACCTGGAAGGGGTCCTGTCCGGCGTCCTGCAGCTCCTTAAGCTTGCCGCGGCGGATCTTCAGCAGTTCAGAGAGAGAGGGCTCCTGCCTCTGGGGCACGTTCTTTTCTTCACTCATTGGTACGTTCTCTCCCTTTCTTTAGGCCTTCTGGATATCCAGGATACGGTAGGAGATGGTGCCGGCGGGGGCCTCCACCTCCACATCGTCGCCCACGGCGCCGCCCAGCAGGGCCCGGCCGAAGGGAGAGTCGTCGGAGATACGGCCGTTCATGGGATCGGCTTCCTGAGAGCCCACGATCTCATACTCCACTTCCTCGTCAAACTCCTTGTCCAGCACCTTGATGCGGCTGCCCAGACGGACGATGGTGGTATCGTCGCTGTGCTCATCCTCGATGACCACGCAGTTCTGGAGGATCTCCTCCACCTCGGCAATGCGGGAATAGAGCTTGCCCTGCTCGTTTTTCGCCTCGTCATACTCGCTGTTCTCGCTCAGGTCGCCGAAGGAGCGGGCCTCCTTGATCTGATCGGCCACTTCCTTCTCCCGGACCGTCTTGAGATAGTTGAGCTCCTCCTTCAGCTTTTCAAACCGCTCGGGGCTCAGCTTATATTCTTTTGCCATTGCCGTGCACACCTTTCTTTTGCCGAAAATAAGAGAAACGAGCCGTTGCCGGCTCATATCTCCCACAGAATCCAATTTAACGTCTATACATTATATGTAGTTTGCCTGTATCTGTCAAGCTATTTAAAGGAAGCGCGGGGGCGGATCTCCACTTCTTCGGCTTTCAGCCGCCCTTCCTCCCAGAGCAGGGCCAGCAGCGGCAGATCGTCCAGCTCCTCCGGCAGGGGGCAGGGCGCCGCCAGGGTCAGGCCCCCAAGGCCATCCTCCGTCCCGTCCAGGGACAGGCTGGCCTCCCCCTCGCGCTGCGCCGGGGGAAAGCACACCGTCACCTGGGCCTTTTCCGCCCTCTCCAGCACCGGCACGCCCCGCTCCCGCTCCAGCCAGCGCGCCAGATCGGCTCCCTCTTCCCCTGCCCGGAGGACCAGCCGCCGCACCCGAGGGGCCAGGGCGCAGGCCGTGTCGAAAAAGGGCCGGTCCACCCGCTTCCCCACCAGCGCCGCCGTGGCCCTCTCCGGCGGGATGCCTCGGGCGGAGAGGCTGGCCAGGGCCAGCCGGGGCGCCAGGGCGGTGCACAGACCCGCCGCGCTCACCGGGAGCAGGCCCTCCTCCTCCAGCACCGGCCACAGCGGGAAGTCTGCCGGCACCAGCACCCGGCGGCAGCCTTCCTTCCGCAGCAGCCGGGCGGCCCGGCGTACCTGCCATCGGACAACCGCCCCGTCAGGCCCGGCGGGGGCGGACACAGACGCCCGCAGCAGTCCCAATCCCATGACCTCCCGCCGCTCCAGCCGGACCCGCCAGCCCCGGCGCTTCTCAAACGCCAGCCATCCCACCATGTTCTCACCCCGCTCACAGATTATGCGCCCCCGTTCCCCTCCATGCCTGTTTTTTCCGCTCCCTCTTGACAAACGCGTCCTACAGTTGTAGTATATTTGTGTACTACAACTGTAGGAGGTATCGTCATGGAAACCGACCGTCTCTCCGACCGGGAGTGGACCGTGCTGGATGCCCTGTGGGCCCTCCCCGAGGGGGGCACCCTGGGGGAGCTCACCGACGCTCTCTTTCCCCGCACCGGGTGGAGCCGCAACACCGTTTTGACCTATCTCACCCGCATGGAGGCCAAAGGGCTGGTCGCCATCCGCCGGGAGGCCGCGCCCCGCCGCTATCAGGCCGCCCTCAGCCGGGAGGACTGGGCCGCGGGAGAGCGCCGCAGCCTCCTCCGGCGGGCCTATCAGGGCTCCGCCGGTAAGCTGGTGGCCGCCTTTCTCCGGGAGGAGGCCATCACCCCCCAGGAGCGGGATGAGCTGCGCCGCCTGCTGGACGAGATGGAAGTGTAGGGCCGGGGCATGACGAACATCTGGTCTTTTCTCCTCCAGACTTTGTCCCTGGCTGTTACGGCGGCGCTGCTGCTGGCCGTCAAGGCCCTGTTCCGGGATAAGCTCTCCCCCCGGTGGCAGTACGGCATCTGGGCCGTACTGGGCCTGCGGGCGGTCATCCCGGTAGGGCTGCTGGGGCTCTGGGGCCCGCTGGACCTGCGTCTGCCGGTGGAGCGGCTCAGATGCGCCGCCGAGGCCGGACGAAACTCCGCCCTCACCGACCCCTGGCAGGCCCTTCGGGTGACCGCCCCCATTCCCCGGCTCTCCGCCGCCCCCCGGAGCCTCACCGACTGGCTTTTCGTGGGCTACCTGGCCGGCGTTCTCCTGCTGCTGGGCTGGTATCTCTTTTCCTACCTCCGGCTGCGCCGGGCGCTCCGGGGCGGACTGCCCCTCTCCCCCGCCCGTCAGGAGCAGCTCCGCCGGGTGGGCGCCGCCTACGGCCTCCCCGTCTGCGGCGCGGTGGGGGTGCCGGGACTGTCCACCGCCTTCCTCTGCGGGGTCTTCCGGCCGGTGCTGGCCCTCCCCGCCGGGCAGGAGGTGGACGACAAGGTCCTGCTCCACGAGCTGCTCCACCTGCGCTTTCACGACACCGCCGCCGGCGTCCTGCTCTGCCTGCTCCGCTGCCTCCACTGGTGCAATCCGCTGCTCTGGTACTGCTGCGACCGCATCCAGAACGACTGCGAGGCCCTGTGCGACCAGCGGGTGCTGGAACGGCTGGAGGGGGAGGAGCGACGGGCCTACGGCGTCATCCTCCTCTCCATGGCCAACGAGCGGTACGCCCGGGCGCCGGGCACCTCCTCCATGGCCAACGGCGGCAAACGCATCCAGGCGCGCATCCAGTGCATCGCCCGTTTCCGCCGCTATCCCCGGGGCATGGGCCTGGGAGCGGCCTGCATGGCGGCGGTGCTGGCCACGGCCAGCCTGCTGCCCCCGCCCGGCCTGGCCGCCCAGGCGCTGCCGGTCACGGCGGAGCCTGCCGCCTTACAGGCCTACGCCCTCACCGCCGCCTGTACCACCCCCGCCGGGGCGGTGGACACCTATGCCAAGGCCCTGCTTGCGGACAGCGCCCTCTTCCGGGCCGCCGTCACCCCGTCGGAGCAGCTGCCCGCCCTGATGGACCGGCTGGAGCGGGATGGCTCCCTGGCCCTCAGCGCCCCCTTCGCCGCCCTGGAGGCCGGGCATACCGTCCCCTTCGTCACCCACTGGGGAGACCTGGGGCTGGAAGAGCCCGTCACTGTCTACCAGTTCGCCTGGCAGGTCTATAACCTGCTGCCTCAGACGGAGGACCGCTATACCGGCCTGCTGGTGTTCCAGGCTCCGGGCTATGAAACGGAGCTCCCCATCCTGCGCCAGCAGATCACCGTTTTCCGGGAGGGGGAGCGCTGGGTAGTGGAGCCATTGGAGGAGCTGACGCCCCGGGACTGGACCGGCGGGACCATTGCCCACGCCAGCCCGGACCTGCCCTTCCTGCGCTATACCGGCCAGGCCGGGGGCTATACCGTCACCCTGGACTATCAGTATCTGCTCTCCACCGGCTCCAGCCTGTCGGCCTACGGTCACCAGACGGAGAGCGAGCTGGCTTTTCTCCCCGACGCCCGGTTCACCGACTATTTCCGCTCGGAGGGCGGCAGCCTTCGCCTTACCGCCACCGGGGAAGATCGGCCCGGCTCCCTGCGCTACGCCCCCATTTTTAAAGCCCATAAAACACCGGATCTCTCCGCCCTGCTGGGCGGGGACAGCGCCCGGCGGATCTCCCTGCCCCGGCAGGCGGGACAGGGAGGCGGAGGCGGGGCTGACCCCTCCGGCGGCGCCCAGTGGCAGCATGCGCCCGCCGCCTTTGCCGCGGAAATCACCACCGCCGGAGAGACCTGCGCCCTCATCCTGACGCCGGAAGGAGGCGATCCCTCTGGAACGCTCCCATAACATTCCCCACGCCCTGGGACAGGTCATGCTGGCCCAGCTCTTCCTCCATCTGAATCTGAGTCTGGGCAGTCTCAACGTGCTCCCGGAGTGGGTGGGCTATCTGCTCCTCTTCCGGGCCATCGCCGGGCTGTCCGGCGTCCTGCGGGATATCGGGCTCCTCTCCCCCCTGTGCGCTCTGCTGGGCGGGATGAGCACCCTCCAATGGCTGGCCGTCACCTTTGGCCTCTCCGCGCTTTTTCCCGCGTCCGGGCTGATTTCCGGCCTGGCCAGCCTTCTTGCCCTGCTGCTACGAGTGGTGGGCATCTACTTCAACTTTCAGCTCCTCACCGACCTCTCCGCCCTGCCCGCCCTGTCAGGGGCGGACAGCGAGCGGTATGCCGCCCTGTCTCTCCCGCCCTCTTCCGACCGGCTCCGCCGCGATTTGCTGCTGCGGCGGAACGTCCTCACTGTGCTGGGCACCCTGCTGGCGCTCCTCACCTATGTGTCCGCGCCGGAGTGGAGCTATCTGCTCCTGCTGGGCCTCAGCGCGGCGGCCACCCTGGCGGTGGTGCTCACCCTATGGGACCTGTACCGCCTCTTCCGGGAGGAGCCGCCCGCCCCCGCTCAGATGCCATAAAAAAACCGCCTGCACCTCAGTCCGTGCAGGCGGTTTTTTGTATTCAGTTGCTCTCCACAAAGCTCTTGATGCGCTGGATGATCATGTCCAGGGCCACCACATTGTGGCCGCCCTCCAGCACGATGATGTCGGAGCAGCGCTTGGAGGGCTCCACGAACTGCTCGTGCATGGGCTTGACCGTGGTCAGGTACTGGTTCACCACCGAGTCCAGGGAGCGGCCCCGCTCCTTCACGTCCCGGAGGATGCGGCGCAGGATGCGCACATCGGCGTCGGTGTCCACGAAGATCTTGATGTCCATCAGGTCCCTGAGCTGCGGATTCTCAAAGATGAGGATACCCTCGATGATGATGACCTTGGTGGGCTGGACCTCTACCGTCTTGTCCGAACGGTTGTGGATGGTATAGTCGTAGACGGGGCACTGGACGCTCTCTCCCCGCCGCAGAGCCTGGATATCCCGGATCATCAGGTCGGTGTCAAAGGCGTCCGGGTGGTCGTAGTTGAGCTTGCACCGCTCCTCGTAGGGCATGTCGTCATGGCGCTTGTAGTAGTTGTCGTGGTAGAGGATGCTCACATCCTCTCCAAACCGTTCCTTGAGCCGAAGCGTAAGGGTGGTCTTACCCGAACCGGTGCCGCCCGCGATGCCGATGATCATAGTGTCCATACCAGCCGCCTCTTTTCTTTCTTTCTCGCTGAGAAGTATACCACAGATCCCGCTGCCCGGCAATAAAAAACGCCGGATCCGGCCGGGGCCCCCGAGCTGGGCGGCACAAAAATGGGGCCGCTGCCTGCTGGCAGCGGCCCCTTGTGCTCATTTTGATTACTTCAGGTTGAAGAAAGCGTCCTTGCCCAGGTACTGCGCCACGTCGCCCAGCTCCTCCTCGATGCGGAGCAGCTGGTTGTACTTGGCCACGCGGTCGGTACGGCTGGGAGCGCCGGTCTTGATCTGGCCGGCGTTGAGGGCCACGGCGATGTCGGCAATGGTGGCGTCCTCAGTCTCGCCGGAGCGGTGAGAGACCACGGCGGTGTAGCCGGCGCGGTTGGCCATCTGGATGGAGTCCAGGGTCTCAGTCAGGGTGCCGATCTGGTTGACCTTGATGAGGATGGCGTTGCCGACCTTCTTCTCGATGCCCATCTTCAGGCGCTCCACATTGGTGACGAACAGGTCGTCGCCCACCAGCTGCACCTTGTCGCCGATGGCCTTAGTCAGCATGGACCAGCCTTCCCAGTCGTTCTCGCCCATACCGTCCTCCAGGGAGATGATGGGATACTTGGCGGCAAAGTTCTTCCACATGTTGACCATCTGCTGGCGGGTCATGGTCTTCTTGGCCTTGGGCAGGTCGTAGCAGCCGGTCTCCTCGTTGTACCACTCGGAAGAAGCGGCGTCGATGGCGATCATGAAGTCCTCGCCGGGCTTGAAGCCGGCCTTCTCGATGGCGGCCACGATGACCTTCAGGGCGTCCTCGTCCTTCTTCAGGTTGGGGGCATAGCCGCCCTCGTCGCCCACGCCGGCAGCGGGGGTGCCGTTCTCCTTCAGGACGGTCTTCAGGGTGTGGAAGACCTCGGCACACATCCGCAGGGCCTCATGCCAGCAGCAGGCGCCCACAGGCATGATCATAAACTCCTGGATGTCCACGTTGTTGGTGGCGTGAGCGCCGCCGTTGAGGATGTTCATCATGGGCACAGGCAGGGTCTTGGCGTTGACGCCGCCGATATAGCTGTACAGGGGCATGCCCAGGCTCTCGGCAGCGGCCTTGGCACAGGCCAGGGAGGCGCCCAGAATGGCGTTGGCGCCCAGACGGCTCTTGTTGGGGGTGCCGTCCAGGTCGATGAGGGCCTTGTCGATGGCCACCTGATCCAGCACGTTCATGCCCACCAGGCACTCGGCGATCTCGGTATTCACGTTCTTCACAGCAGTGAGGACGCCCTTGCCCAGGTAGCGGCTCTTGTCGCCGTCCCGGAGCTCGCAGGCCTCGTACACGCCGGTGGAAGCGCCGGAGGGCACAGCGGCGCGGCCCATGGTGCCGTCGTCCAGATAGACCTCCACCTCAACGGTGGGATTGCCGCGGGAGTCCAGGATCTCACGGCCCAGGACGTCTACGATCTCGATGATCTGCTTCATGGGAAATCTACTCCTTTCTAATTGGGAGGGAGATACCTCCCCGCCGGTTTTCCCGGCCCCTCCCGCATACGGGAGGCCTTTCTATCTCTGCCCGATCCCCATGCGCGAAGGGGCGCCGGACTGGTCCGGCTCGGGGGGCAAACAAGGTTAAATCTACGGGAGTGGGACCCGCACCTGTTTGGAGGCTCTTTTTCTCCGTCAGTTCTCGATGAGGGTCTCGCCGTCCATCCCGGCCGGCTTTTCCAGACGGCCCAAACGGGCTCACCCGTTTGGGGGCCCTTCTTTTCCATCCTCGGAGCAAGTGAATTGCCCCTGCGGAAATGCTCCGCCGCCACGCGGCTTCGCATTTACGGCGCGTGCGCGCCGCCCCGCCCTTGGCGGGGTGGGTCCGGAAAAGCCTCCAAAGAATCCGGCCGGTGCTCCCGCTCCGTCAATTCTCGATGAGGGTCTCCCCATCCATCTCGGCCGGCTTTTCCAGCCCCATCAGGTCCAGCATGGTGGGGGCGATATCAGCCAGACGTCCGTCCCGCAGCTTTACATCGGCGCCCACGATATAGAAGGGCACCAGATTGGTGGTGTGGGCGGTATAGGGGGTGACTCCGTCCTCATCCACCATCCGCTCGGCGTTGCCGTGGTCGGCGGTGATGAGGGAGACGCCGCCCATTTTGGACGTGGCCTCCACCACCTGGTTGACGCACTCGTCCACCGCCTCCACGGCCAGCCGGGCGGCCTCGTAGACGCCGGTATGGCCCACCATGTCGCAGTTGGCGAAGTTCAGGATGATCACGTCGTAATTGCCGCTTTCGATGCGCTTGACGGCCTCGGCCGCCACTTCATGGGCGCTCATATCGGGCTTGAGGTCGTAGGTGGCCACCTTGGGAGAAGCGATGAGCACCCGGTCCTCGCCGGGGAACACCTGCTCGGCGCCGCCGTTGAAGAAGAAGGTGACATGGGCGTACTTCTCGGTCTCGGCGATGCGCAGCTGAGTCAGGCCCAGCTTGCTGATATACTCGCCGAAAATATTGTGCAGCTCCTTGTGGGGGAAGGCCACGCTTACGTTGGGCATGGTGGCATCATACTCGGTGGTGCACACGTAGGTCACATTCTGGAAGCCCCGCCTACGCTCGATGCTGCTGAAGGCGGTATCCACAAAGCAGCGGGTGATCTCCCGGGCCCGGTCGGGGCGGAAGTTGAAGAAGATAATGGAGTCGCCCTCGCTGACCAGCGCGTCCTTCACGCACACCACGGGCTCCACGAACTCGTCGGTGACGCCCGCGTCATAGGACTTCTGCACCGCGTCCACCGGATCGGGGTTGAAGGTCCCCTCGCCGTTGGCCATGGCGTTGTAGGCCCGCTGCACCCGGTCCCAGCGCTTGTCCCGGTCCATGGCGTAGAAACGGCCCATCACCGTGGCCACCTGGCCCACGCCCAGCTCTGCGCACTTGGCCACCAGCTGCTCCACATAGCCCTTGCCGGAGGAGGGCGGCACATCCCGTCCGTCCAGGAAGCAGTGGACATAGACCCGGCTCACTCCCCGGCGCTTGGCCATCTCCAGCAGGGCAAACAGGTGGGTGATGTGGCTGTGGACGCCGCCGTCGGACAGCAGGCCCATCAGGTGCAGGGCGCTGTTCTTCTCCTTGCAGTCATCCATGGCCTCGCGGTAGGCCTCGTTCTCAAAGAAAGTGCCGTCCGCCACCGCCTTGCTGATGCGGGGCAGGTCCTGGAAGACCACCCGGCCGGCGCCGATGTTGGTGTGGCCCACCTCGCTGTTTCCCATCTGCCCCTCGGGCAGTCCCACGTCCAGGCCGGACGCGGACAGCTTACAGCCTGGGCAGTTGGCAAAGATCCGATCCAGATTGGGGGTGCGGGCATTCTGAATGGCGTTGCCCTTCTCCTCCTCCCGGAGGCCAAATCCGTCCATAATAATCAGGGTAGTCGGCGTTTTACTCATAATAAACCTCGGTTCTGATGAAATTAAGAATCCCCTGGGCGATGCGGCGTTCCCGCCGCGCATCCCGCTCTCTCTTCCCGGCTCTTAATTTATCTTACTCCTGGTTCGCGGCGTTGACGATCTGCACGAAGTCGGGGGCCTTCAGGGCGGCGCCGCCGATGAGGCCGCCGTCCACATCGGGCTGGGCAAGGAGCTCGTGGGCGTTCTTGGCGTTCATGGAACCGCCGTACTGAATGGTGACGGAGCGGGCCACCCGGGCGCCGTACAGCTTGCGGATGACGGCGCGGATGGACTCGCAGACCTCGCCGGCCTGCTCGGCGGTGGCGGTCTTGCCGGTGCCGATGGCCCACAGGGGCTCATAGGCGATGACCACGTGGCGCATCTTCTCGGCGGGCACGCCGGCCAGGGCGGCCTTTACCTGATAGGAGATCAGGTCCATGGTCACGCCCAGCTCCCGCTGCTCCAGGCTCTCGCCCACGCAGACGATGGGGTACAGGCCGGCCTCCAGGGCGGCGTGCACCTTCTTGTTGACGGTGAAGTCGGTCTCGTTGTAGTAGCTGCGGCGCTCAGAATGGCCGATGATGACGTACTTCACGCCCAGCTCCTTGAGCATCTCGGCAGAGACCTCGCCGGTATAGGCGCCATGGGACTCGTAATGCACATTCTCCGCACCGATGGCAACACGGCACTCCTTGAACAGACGGACGGCGGCGGGGATGTTTACGTAGGGAACGCACAGGACCACCTCGCACCACTTGGGCTTACCCAGCAGAGGCTTGAGTTCCTCAGCAAAGGCGCGGGTCTCGGACAGGGTCTTGTTCATCTTCCAGTTGCCGGCGATAATGGTCTTGCGATATCTTCTGTTCATGGCGTATGGCCTCCTCAAAACATGCTTCTTTATTTCGTTCAGGCGGGACCGTATGAGGACGATGCTCCGCGAATTGGGCCGGAGGTATCCACTTCCGGCCCAATTTAATTATTTTACGTTATTTTTGCGGATTGTCAAGGATAAATTAAAGAAAACGCTCCTTTTCCGGCCAAATACACGGTTCTGCAGCGGCGCAAGCGGCAGCCGGTCCCCCTTCGGGCGTCGTTCCGGCTCCCCTGCGGGGGAAGCTGTCAGCAAAGCCGACTGAGAGGTTCCGCTTTTTATTGATCCAGCAGGCACGCAACGCCGGGCTCGTCACCGCATGCTCTATATCCCTCGCTTCCCCGCTCGCGGGAAAGCCCGCTCATGCCGCTGCGGTTCCTCTCCCCACCGGACCCGCTTCGCTGGGCTCCGGCGGGGCCCCCCGAGCTGCCCGGCATGAAAGCTTTTTACTTATCCAGCAGGCACGCAACGCCGGGCAGCTCTTTGCCCTCCAGGAACTCCAGAGAAGCGCCGCCGCCGGTGGAGATGTGGGTCATCTTGTCGGCAAAACCCAGCTGGGACACGGCGGCCGCGGAGTCGCCGCCGCCCACGATGGTGATGGCGTCGGTGTCCGCCAGGGCCTTGGCCATGGCGCGGGTACCCTCGGCAAAGGCGGGGAACTCAAACACGCCCATGGGGCCGTTCCAGATCACGGTGCCCGCGTCCTTCACGGCATTGGAGAACTCCTCGATGGTCCTGGGGCCGATGTCCATGCCCATGCGGTCGTCGGGGATGTCCATGGTATCCACCAGCTCGGGCTTGGCGTCGGCGGAGAACTCGGCGGCGCACAGGGTGTCCACCGGCAGCAGCAGCTTGACGCCCTTGGCCTTGGCCTTCTCCATCATCTCCTTGCAGTAATCCAGCCAGTCGGCCTCCAGCAGGGAGGTGCCCACCTTGCCGCCCATGGCCTTGATGAAGGTGTAGGTCATGCCGCCGCCCACGATGATGGTATCGGCGATGTCCAGCAGGTTGTTGATGACGCCGATTTTGGAGGAAACCTTGGCGCCGCCCAGGATGGCCACCAGGGGCCGCTTGGGATTGGCCAGTGCATTACCCATGATCTCCAGCTCCTTGCTGATGAGGAAGCCGGACACGGCGGGCAGGTAGGCGGCCACGCCGGCGGTGGAGGCGTGGGCACGGTGCACCGCGCCGAAGGCGTCGGACACATAGATCTCAGCCATACCGGCCATCTTTTTGGCCAGCTCGGGGTCGTTCTTGGTCTCGCCCTTCTCAAAACGGGTGTTCTCCAGCAGCATGAGCTCGCCGCTCTTCAGGGCGGCGGCCTTGGCCTGGGCGTCGGGACCCACCACGTCGGCGGCCATGATCACGTCCATGTCCAGCAGCTCGCTCAGGCGCTTGGCCACCGGGGCCAGGGACAGCTTCTTCAGAGATTTCTCCCAGTCCTCCTGCTTGATGGAGGCGGCGTCCTTGCCCTTTTCGACCTGCTTTTTCACATAGGACTCAAAGGTGGCAGCCGGCTTGCCCAGATGGGAGCAGGCAATGACGGCCGCGCCCTGCTCCAGCAGATACCGGATGGTGGGCAGAGCGGCGCGGATGCGCTTGTCATCGGTAATGGCGCCGGTGGCCTTGTCCTGGGGTACGTTGAAATCGCAGCGGAGAAGGACCTTTTTGCCCTTCACGTCGATATCCTTCACGGTCTTCTTGTTGTAGTTCATGTCAGTGGACTCCTTTCTATTTTCAGCGGAGGGTCAGGTTGAAAGGGAATGCAAACACCTGCTTGTGATCAGGGCGGCTATTCCTCCGCCATGGCGCCGGCCGGCTCCAGCCCCGGGAAATCCCATTGGCGGAGGGCCTCAAAGGCCAGAATGGCCACCGAATTGGCCAGGTTGAGGCAGCGCGCCCCCTCCCGGACGGGAATACGGATGCAGCGTTCGGCATACCGGGCACGGAAGTCCTCCGGCAGGCCGGTGCTCTCTTTGCCGAACATCAGCCAGCAGTCAGGCTGGAAGCGCACCTGGGTGTAGGGTCGGGGAGCCTTGGCTGTGGCCAGCCAGATATCCTGCGCGCCGGTCTTCCGGAAGAAGTCCTCCAGATTTTCGTACACGTGCAGGTCCACCATGTGCCAGTAGTCCAGGCCGGCCCGCTTGACCGCCTTGTCGCTGATGTCAAAGCCCAGAGGCTTGATGAGGTGGAGAGCGCTCCGCGTTGCCGCGCAGGTGCGGGCGATGTTGCCGGTATTCATATGGATCTCCGGCTCCACCAGTACGATATTGAGCATCCCATCCCCCCGTCCGCTTCCGGTTTCCCATCCATTGTCGGAGCATATTGTACTCCAAATCGTGCCGGAGTTCAATAACAAAACGCACGAAAAGAGGGCCGGTTTTCGGACTTTTGTCCCCTGTACCGTCAAAAAATACGGAATGTGAAGTTTAACTTTCCCCTGCAGGGGTTTTGTGCTATACTTGCTTTAGTCCTCTGCTGTGTCGATGCGGAGGGACCCAAGCATCAGGAGAGTGAGTCGTTTTGGACCGTCAAACAAACGCGCTGCGCGTGGTCGTCAAGGTGGGCACGTCCACCCTCACCCGCGCCAATGGAAGTCTGAATCTGCACAGCATGGAGCATCTGGCCCGTACCCTGTCCGACCTGAAGGGGATGGGACACGAGATCATCCTGGTCTCCTCCGGCGCCATCGGTATCGGCACCGGCAAGCTGGGGCTAAAGGAACGACCTTCCGAGCTGCGTATGAAGCAGGCCGCAGCCGCCATCGGCCAGTGCGAAATGATGCACCTTTATGATAAATTTTTCGGCGAATACGGCCAAAATGTGGCCCAGATCCTGCTGACCGGCGAGGATGTGGAGGACCCGGTGCGCTCCTCCCACCTGTCGGGGACCTTCTCCGCCCTGCTGGAGCTGGGCTGCATCCCCATCGTCAATGAGAACGACTCAGTCTCTTCCGCCGAGATTGAGACCGGCAAGAGCAAGGTCCTGGGCGATAACGACACCCTGTCCGCCATCGTGGCCGGCCTGTGCCGGGCCGACCTGCTGGTGCTCCTGTCCGACATCGACGGGCTCTACGATTCCGACCCCCGCCAGAACCCGGACGCCAGGCTCATCCACCATGTGGGCGCCATCACCCCTGAGATCGAGGCTCTGGCCGGCGGAAGGGGTTCCAAGTGGGGCACCGGCGGCATGGTCACCAAGATCACCGCCGCCCGGCGGGCCATGGCTCACGGCATCGACATGGTCATCGCCAACGGCGCCCGGATGGAGGACCTGTACGGCATCGTGGCCGGCGAGGATATCGGCACCCGTTTTTCTCCGCAAGGTCAGGCTTAGCGCCTCGTATCTTTGTCTTAGCTGCTTCTAAATGGCATATTTCCCCCGACAGGGCCGGTTTATCCCGTCCCGCCGTCGTTGCGTCCGATTTTTTGACAGAGGAGTGATCCATATGACGATTCTGGAAACGCAGGGCCTGGCCGCCAGGAACGCCGCCCGGGTACTGGCCGTGGCGGGTACCGCAAAAAAGGACGAAGCGCTGGAGGCCATCGCCGCCGCGCTGGAGGCCAATGCCTCCCGGGTGCTGGAGGCCAACGCCGCCGACCTGGAGGAGGCCCGGGAGAACGGCATGCGCCCCTCCCTGCTGGACCGGCTGGCCCTGGACGAGGGACGCATCGCCGGTATCGTGGCGGGCGTCCGGCAGGTCAAGTCCCTTCCCGACCCCATCGGCGTCACCACCAAAATGTACACCCGGCCCAACGGCCTGACCATCGGCAAACGCCGGGTGCCCCTGGGGGTCATCGGCATCATCTACGAGGCCCGCCCCAATGTGACGGTGGACGCCGCCGCCCTCTGCCTCAAGTCGGGCAATCCCGTCATCCTCCGGGGCGGCAAGGAGGCCTTCCATTCCAGCAGCGCCATGGTGGCCGTCATGCGGGACGCGCTGGAGTCCGTGGGTCTGCCCCGGGACTGCATCGCCCTGGTGTGCGACACCAGCCGGGAGACCGCCGCCCAGCTGATGAACCTGACCGAATATCTGGACGTGCTCATCCCCCGCGGGGGCGCGGGCCTGATCCGCTCGGTGGTGGAGAACGCCCGTGTGCCCGTCATCCAGACCGGCACCGGTATCTGCCATATCTTTGTGGACGCCGACGCCGATCTGGACATGGCCGCCCGCATCCTGTACAACGCCAAGTGCTCCCGCCCCTCGGTGTGCAATGCCGCCGAATGCGTCCTGGTGGACCGGGCGGTGGCCGCCGACTTCCTGCCCATGGCCTGGCAGCTGCTGAAGGCCGACCGGGTGGAGCTCCGGGGCTGCCCCGAGACCCGCGCCATCCTGGGCGACTGGGTGGTCCCCGCCTCGGCCGAAGACTGGGATACCGAGTTCGGCGACTACATCCTGGCGGTCAAAGTGGTCTCCGGCCCCGAGGAGGCCATTGACTTCATCGCCCGGCATGGCTCCGGCCATTCGGAGGCCATTGTCACCGACAACTACTTCACCGCCCAGCGCTTCCTGGACCAGGTGGACGCGGCGGCGGTCTACGTCAACGCCTCCACCCGCTTCACCGACGGCGGTGAGTTCGGCCTGGGGGCCGAGATCGGCATCTCTACCCAGAAGATGCACGCCCGGGGCCCCATGGGCCTGGAGGAGCTCACCTCCAGCAAGTACGTCATCTACGGCACCGGCCAGGTCCGGTGAGACAGGCGGGGCGTCCGTTTCGGACGCCCCGCCTTTTTCCGCGCAAAAAGCCCGTCCGGGACGGTTTTGTCCCGGACGGGCTCTGTTTTTGATAATGTGGGATTTCAAATAAAGCATTTTATTTGAAATCAGTATCAGAACTGAAATACCACACCGACGACCGCCGATAGGGCGATGAACACGATGGGATGGAGCTTTTTCAGCTTTTTGTTCCGCAGGCAGAGGAACACCGCCGCGGCCAGGACCACCGCCTTCCAGCGGATGCCCGCCGCCGGATCTCCCCCATTCAGGGCGCTCAGGTCCACCAGCGCGATGGAACACACCTGCAGCAGCGCCGCCGCGATGAGCGCAGTGGAGGCGGGCCGCAGGCCGTAGAACACGGCGTCCACCGCCCGGCTCTGCCGGAATTTCTGCAGAAAACCGGCGATGATGAGGATCACGATGACGGAGGGGCAGATCAGTCCCAGGGGAGCCACCACTCCGCCCAGCACGTCGCCGGTGTGGAATCCCACATAGGTGGCCATATTGACCCCCATGGGGCCGGGTGTGGACTCGGACACGGCGATCATGTTGGCCAGGTCCCCGGGCGTGAACCAGCCCGTGCGGGCGCCAATGTCGGTAAGGAAGGGGATGGTGGCCAGTCCGCCCCCCACCGAGAAGAGCCCGGCCTGGAAGAACTCCAGGAAAAGTCTCACATAGATCACGCCCTGCCGCCCCCTTTCGCCGCCCGGATACACAGTCCCGCCGCGCCGGCGGCTACCACCAGCACCACGGGGGACAGCAGGAAGTCGATGACCGCTCCGCCGGGCACCCCGTCAAAGGACACGAAGGTCCCCATAGCGGCCAGCAGCAGCACCACAATGAAGAGCACGGCAGTAGGACGGTCAATGACCGTATTCTTCCGCAGCTTGAGCACGCTGGACAAGATCAGGGCGCATACACAGGCCCGCACACCGTTAAAGGCGTGGATCACCACCGGCAGATGGGCAAAATTCTGTAAAAAAGCCGCGATGAGCATGATGATGACCAGCGATGGGAACACCAGCCCCAGGGTGGCCGCCACTCCGCCGGTCTTTCCCTTCCGGCTGTGGCCCACAAAGGTGGCGGTGTTCACCGCGATGATGCCCGGGGTGCACTGGCCGATGGCAAAATAGTCGGAGAGCTGCTCCTCGGTGGCCCAGCCCCGCTTTTCCACCAGCTCCCGCTGGAGGATGGGCAGCATGGCGTAGCCGCCGCCGAAGGTACAGGCCCCGATCTTGGCAAAGGTCCAGAACAGGTCCAGATATTCTCTCATATCACTTCAGCCCCTCCAGCTCGTCCATCCACAGGGCGGCCACCGCGTCGCTGGGCATCCGCCGCGTCGGCACAAGCCCCGTATCCCTCGCGCAGGCCTTCTGCCGGCGCTCGCTCGCTCCGCTGCGCCTCCTTTCCCCGGAAAAACGCACCGCGCTTTCCCGGGGGGGCCCACAAAGGCGACTGGCTCCTGCTCCTCACGCTCACTTCAGCCCCTCCAGCTCGTCCATCCACAGGGCGGCCACCGCGTCGCTGGGCATCCGCCAGTCGCCGCGGGGGCTGAGGGTCAGGGAGCCCACCTTGGGGCCGTCAGGCAGGCAGGAACGCTTGAACTGCTGAGCGAAGAAGCGGCGGTAGAAGTTTTTCAGCCACTTGAGCAGGGTGGCACGGTCATAGCTGCGGCCGAAGGCGTGCTCGGCCAGGCGGAGCACCTTTTTGGGCGGGAAGGCCCACCGGACGGCGTAGTACAGGAAGAAGTCGTGGAGCTCGTAGGGCCCTACCAGATCCTCAGTCTTCTGGGCGATCTTGCCCTCGATGGCGGGGAGCAGCTCGGGGGAGACCGGGGTATCCAGAATGTCGGAGAGAACGGCGGACAGGCGCTCATCCTCCTCCGCCTTGTCATCCGAGACGAAGGACACCAGGTGGCGCACCAGGGTCTTGGGAATGGAGGCGTTGACGCCGTACATGCTCATGTGGTCGCCGTTATAGGTGGCCCAGCCCAGGGCCAGCTCGGAGAGGTCGCCGGTACCCACCACCAGGCCGCCGCACTGGTTGGCAATGTCCATCAGGACCTGGGTGCGCTCCCGGGCCTGTCCGTTTTCAAAGGTCACATCGTGGTCATCCATGGACTGGCCGATATCCCGGAAGTGGACCTTCACAGCCTCGCCGATGTCAATGCGCTTCAGGGTGGCTCCCAGGCGCTCCGCCAGCTCCACGGCGTTGTCCCGGGTGCGGTCGGTGGTGCCGAAGCAGGGCATGGTGACGGCGATGATGTCGCTGGCCGGCCGGTCCATCAGCTTCATGGCAATGCTGGTGATGAGGATGGCCAGGGTGGAATCCAGACCGCCGGACAATCCCACCACTGCTGCCTTGGCGCCGCTGTGTTCCAGGCGCTTTTTCAGCCCCAGGGCGGCGATGAGCAGGATCTCGTTGCAGCGGTTTTTCCGGTCCCACGCGTCCTCGGGCACAAAGGGCGTGCGGCTCACATGGCGGGTGAGGGCGGTAGGGGCCGGCTCCAGCGCAAAGGGGACCTCCAGCAGTTCCTCCCCCCCCGCCCGGAAGGTAGTCATGCGGCGGCGCTCATAATCCAGTCTCTGCACATCCAGCTCAGTGACGGTGAGGCCATTGGCAAAGCGGCGCTCCGCCAGCAGCACACCGTTTTCAGCGATCAGGTTGTGTCCGGCAAAGACCAGGTCGGTGGAGGACTCTCCCTCTCCCGCGTCGGCGTACACATAGCCGCAGACCAGGCGGGCGGACTGGCCCGCCACCAGCTGGCGGCGGTATTCCGCCTTGCCCACCACCTCATCGCTGGCCGACAGGTTCAGGATGACCGCGGCGCCGGCGCCGGCCAGGCGGACCGAGGGGGGCTCCGCCGCCCACAGGTCTTCGCAGATCTCTACGCCCACCGTCAGCCCCTGCATCGTCTCACACGGGAAGATCACGTCGCTGCCCAGATAGGTCTCCTGTCCGCAGAAACGGATCATCCGGCCCTCGCCGGGTGCGGCCTCGAACCAGCGCTTCTCATAAAACTCGCCGTAGTTGGGGATATGTGTCTTGGGCACCAGTCCCAGTAGCTCCCCCTTGTGGATCACGGCGGCGCAATTGTACAGCTTGCCCCCCCAGCGCACCGGCAGGCCCAGGGCCGTGATCATATCCAGATTCTTCGTGGCTTCCAGAACCGTGGAAAGGGCGTCCTCCGCCCCCTTCAGCAGGGTATCCTGCAAAAACAGATCCCCGCAGGTATAGCCGGTGATGCACAGCTCGGGCAGCGCCAGCACCCGCACGCCCTGCTTGGCGGCCTCCCGCATGAGGGTGAAGATCTGCTCGGCGTTGTACCGGCAGTCCGCCACCCGGATCCTGGGCGTCCCGGCGGCTGCCTTGATAAAACCATCGCGCATGATAAAGCCTCCTTTGATTACCGTTTATCATAATGCGTACTAAACAAAGCTGTAAGCCCTGAAAGCCAAGGCTTTCAGGGCCAATCAGCTTTGTTCGGGTGCAAGGTTTTCGGGTGAAACCACCCGAAAACCTTGCACGTTCCGATAAAGCGCTGCGGCGCTTTATCGGAAATACGCATTGCAACAATGCCTGAATTCGGTTAAAAGGGCTGAGAATGGCCCTTTTAATCGAATTGTGCGACTGCTGCCGCACAAATAAACCGCAAAGCGGTTTATTCAGCAGACATTATCATATCCCTTTCCGCTCCGGATTGCAAGATTGCGTGCGCCCAGTCTCCCAAAAGGCCCAAAAAACCCCGGCCGATGGCCGGGGTTTTTTGGGTGTGTGTTGTGTGTTTGCAAAGGGGGTTTGGAGAGGGATTGGTTGGCGTGTCTGATAATCTGGAAGCCGGGTCTGCTCTTCCCTGCTTCCAATTGTATGATACCTGCAAATTACGGCTAAATCATGACCGAAATATGAATAATCTGTAAATTGAACGTCAGTCATCCCCCAATTTTCCATGTAAGAATACAGTGATTATTGAGCATAATATTGATAACTGTTATAATAAAGCATCATCTTCATTCCCTGCTTCAGGCAGCCACGAGAGGCCGGCTCTCTCCCGATACCGCCGGATATGCGTGTCTCCCGCCTGCCTTCCACACTCACCAATGACAGCAACTGTAAAGGAGGCCCCACTATGAATTACTATGAGAGAGCACTGGCCCTGAAGGATGAGACCATCGCCCACCGCCGCTACTTTCACACCAATGCCGAGGTCGGTCTGGACCTGCCCAAGACCAAGGCCTATGTGATGGAAAAGCTCAGGGAATACGGCTTGGAGCCCAGGGACTGCGGGTATGGCGTCACTGCGACCCTGGGCAAAGGCGGAAAGGTCATCCTGCTCCGGGCGGACATGGACGCCCTTCCCCTTCCGGAGGAGAGCGGCGAGCCCTTTGCCTGCCCCTCCGGCGCCGCCCACGCCTGCGGACACGATTTCCACGCGGCCATGCTGCTCACCGCCGCCAAAATGCTCAAGGAGAACGAAGCTGAACTGGAGGGCACGGTCAAGTTCATGTTCCAGCCCGCCGAGGAGACCTTTGAGGGCGGCAAGGACATGATCGAACACGGCATCCTGGAAGATCCCCCTGTGGACGCGGCTCTGGCCTACCATGTCACCACCGGAAAGATGCCTGTAGGCATGTATATGTACAACACCACCGGGCCCATGATGTTCTCCGTGGACGGCTTCAAGATCAAGATCACCGGCAAGGGCGCCCACGGCGCCTATCCCCACAGCTCCATTGACCCCATCAACATCGGAGTTCACATCTATCTGGCGCTGGAGGCCCTGATGGCCCGGGAGGCCGACCCCTCCAAATCCTGTGTCATGACCATCGGCAACTTCTCCGCCGGCTCCGCCGCCAACATCATCCCGGACACTGCCCTCCTCCAGGGCACCATCCGCACCAACGACCCCGCCGCCCGGGCGCTGCTGGTCCGCCGGATGAAGGAGGTCTCGGTCAAAACTGCCGAGATGTACGGCGGGACGGCCGAGATCGAGATGATTTCCGAGGTGGCCCCGCTGATCTGCGATCCCAAGCTCACCGAGGAATTCATCGGCTATATGAAGGAGCTGAACATCCCCGGCATGATGCCCTATCCCGGCATCTGCGCCAGCGCATCCGAGGATTTCGCCACCATTGCCGAGCGGGTCCCCAGCACCTTTATGTACCTCTCCGCCGGCTTCCTGGACGAGCGGGGCCGCTATCCCGCCCACAGCCCCCAGGTCCTTTTCAACGAGGATGTATGCCCCATCGGGTCCAGCTGTCTGGCCCACTGCGCCACCCAGTGGCTGAAACACAATAAATAGGACTGCAACAAGCGCCGAAAGGAATGATGGTCATGTCGAATCAGCAGCCTCAGCCCAATGTTGCCATCCCCCTGCCGAAGGGCAAGAAAAACGCCGTTCAGATCGGATGTATCTGCATGATGCTGTCCGTAGCCATGTACGGACTCGTCTTTGACACCCTGACCTCTCCCATTCTGGAGAGCGTCAACGCCATGGGCTATGTCTCCCTGTTCTCCATCTTTGCCGCGCTGGGCGTCTCCATCATGACTCCCATCGGCGGCAAGCTGGGCGACCTGGTAGGCCGCAGGAATATCGTGGTCATTCCCGGTGTCATCTGCGTTGCTGCCGGTATCGCTTTCGCATTTGTCCGCTCTCTTGTGCCGCTGATGCTGCTGCGCCTGCTGGTGAGCCTGGCCCAGGGCGCTTTCACCGCTGCTCCTTATATTATCGTGAGCCTGATCAATGAGCGTAAAGACGTGCCCAAGGCCATGGGCATGCTGGCCACCGCCATCGCAGTGGGCGGCTTCGGCGGCAGCATCCTGGCCGGCATCCTGACCGATATGGGCCTGCTCACCGTGGCCATTCTCATGCCCGCCATCCCGCTGATCCTGGGCGTGGTCCTGATCGGTCTGAATCTGCCCAACCAGAAGCGCCAGGGCAAGGTAGCCCTGGATGTGCCCGGCATCGCCGCTCTGGTGGTCGCCCTGTGCGGCATCCTGCTGGCGCTGAACTTCGCCCCCTCCATGGGCTGGACCAACCCCCGCGTCCTGGCCGGCTTTGCCGTAGGCATCGTGGCTCTGTTTGCCCTGATCAAGATCGAAGGCAAGGCCGCCGAGCCCCTGATTCCCCTGCGCCTCTTTAAAAATCACAACTATACCATTCTGCTCATCGTTGGCTTCATCTGCTACTTCTATCAGCGCGCCATGAACGTATACGCCCCCATGGGCGCCATCCGCGTGATGGGCGCTCCCACCACTGTCGCCGGCGCGCTTCAGATGCCCCGCACCATCATCACCATCTTCCTGCCCACCATCGCCGGCGCCTGGGTCGGCAAAAAGGCCGGAAATGCCTGGAAAGCTATGGCTGTGGGCACCCTCTTCGTGGCGATCCCCATGTTCCTGATGGGATTCACCACCCCCACCTCTTCCGTTCTGATCTATTTCGTGGCTCTGGCCATCACCGGCATCGCGGAGAGCTTCCGCGCCGTCTCCATCACGCCCTCCGCTCAGGCCACGCTGCAGCCCGCCGATATGGGCGTTGGTACCTCCCTGGTCAACTTTGTCAACTCCCTGGCCAATACCATCTCCGCCGCTGTGCTGGGTACGGTGTATAACATTAATATCGCCGCAGACCCCAACAGCGCGGCTCTCATCCAAAACGGCGTCAATTCCGTGTTTATCACCGCCGCCCTCGTGTCCGCTCTGGGCTTCCTGCTGGTGCTGTTCGTGGTCCGGCCCCAGATGACCGGAAAGCGGGACAAGTAAACCGGCCGCACAAACAGTCACTCCTCTGCATCAAACGGGACGGTACCCGATGGGTACCGTCCCGTTTTCGCGTTCCATAGAAACAGGGGGAACAGGTCTCCCCGCTCCCCCCAAGATCCCTTGCTCTTAATTAGCCGAAGTAACGCTTCAGCAGGCCCTCGAAAGCCTTGCCGTGGCGGGCCTCGTCCCGGGCCATTTCATGCACGGTGTCGTGGATGGCGTCCAGATTCAGGGCCTTGGCGCGCTTGGCCAGGTCGGTCTTGCCGGCGGTGGCGCCGTTCTCGGCCTCCACGCGCATCTCCAGGTTCTTCTTGGTGGAGTCAGTCACCACCTCGCCCAGCAGCTCGGCAAACTTGGCGGCGTGCTCAGCCTCCTCATAGGCGGCCTTCTCCCAGTACAGGCCGATCTCGGGATAACCCTCACGGTGCGCCACGCGGGCCATGGCCAGATACATGCCCACCTCGGAGCACTCGCCCTCAAAGTTGGCGCGCAGGTCGGCGATGATGTCCTCGGGCGCACCCTTGGCAACGCCCACCACGTGCTCGGCGGCCCAGGTCTTCTCGCCGCCCTGCTCGATGAACTTGGAAGCGGGAGCCTTGCAGATGGGGCAGAAATCGGGGGCAGCCTCACCCTCGTGGACATAACCGCAGACAGAGCAGACAAACTTCTTCATAATAATATTCCTCCTGTTTAAAAAGATATGTATTCTCCAAGAAATAAAACGGGCTTCTTAACAGTAATCATTACTAATTACAGCCATAGGATATCATCTTCCGCCCGGTTCGTCAAGTCTTTTTCCCCGTTTTTTTAATTATTTTTCCGGAGTGGGGCAACTGTTATCTTTTTCCCGCCTGTTCCGGCTCCTGTCTGGTCTTGATGCTGCTCATAAGCACATCACAGCCATTCTAAGAATGCCCCGCACCCCCTATAAAAAGAGACAGGCGCCACACAGGGCTTTTCCCCGTGCGGCGCCTGTTTTTGTGTTGTTCCGAAATGCGTTATGACTTTACCGCGCAGCCTGATATAAACGTCTGCTCCTAGCCAAAGTAGCGTTTCAGCAGACCCTCAAAAGCCTTGCCGTGACGGGCCTCGTCGCGGGCCATCTCGTGGACGGTGTCGTGGATGGCGTCCAGGTTGAGGGCCTTGGCGCGCTTGGCCAGGTCGGTCTTGCCGGCGGTGGCGCCGTTCTCGGCCTCCACGCGCATCTCCAGGTTCTTCTTGGTGGAGTCGGTCACCACCTCGCCCAGCAGC
>NZ_JBQHUB010000032.1:0-34451 GCF_052065415.1 Pseudoflavonifractor sp. HCP28S3_F10
ACATGCAGCTGACCGGTACTAATAAGCCGAGGGCTTGACCTTAACAAGAAGCAATGCAGGCGCTTGCGGAGTGTGAAATCAACTACATTGTTCGGTTTTGAGGGTGCAGGAAGTGCCCCGCTTTTTGAGAAAGAAGTGCAGGAAGCGTACAAAACTTTCTTTGCAAACTTTCTTTCTCGAAAGAAAGTTTGCACCTTTAGCTCAGTTGGTAGAGCAACTGACTCTTAATCAGTGGGTCCCGGGTTCGAATCCCTGAAGGTGCACCAATGGCCCGTTGGTCAAGTGGTTAAGACAGCGGCCTCTCACGCCGTTAACATCGGTTCGAATCCGGTACGGGTCACCAATTTAATTGAATAGAATAAGGTTGTATTTTGACCGCGAGAGCGGTTGAGATAGCAGTCGGTGTTGATTGCGGTGAGGGTCCACCCGTTCCCATCCCGAACACGGAAGTTAAGCTCACCTGCGCCGAAAATACTTGTCTGGAGACGGACCGGGAAGATAGGTAATGCCGACACAAGGAACGGACAGTCAACTGACTGTCCGTTTTTTGCATACTCCCCGAAGAGGAGTGATCATATGCAGTATCAACATATCACGCGCGGCATCTTTCGGGCACGGCCCAACCGGTTCATCGCCCATGTGGAACTGGAGGGCCGTCTGGAGACCGTCCATGTGAAGAACACCGGCCGCTGCCGGGAGCTGCTGGTGCCCGGATGCACCGTCTATCTGGAGCGGTCGGACAAGCCGGAGCGCAAGACCAAATACGACCTCATCGCGGTGGATAAGGACGGTCTGCTCATCAACATGGACGCCCAGGCTCCAAACACGGTCTTTGCGGAATGGGCCCGGGCGGGGCATTTTGTGTCCGGGCTGACCCTGTTGCGCCCCGAGACGGTATTCGGTTCCTCGCGGCTGGATTTCTACTGGGAAGCGGAGGAGTTATTCACAAAACGGCAGGGCTTTGTGGAAGTAAAAGGAGTCACACTGGAGGCGAACGGCCACGCCCGCTTCCCGGACGCCCCCACGGAACGGGGCGTGAAGCATCTGGAGGAGCTGATGGCCTGCCGGGCGGCGGGATATGAGGCAGCGGTGTGCTTCGTGCTCCAGATGGCGGGGATGAAGGACCTGGCCCCCAACGACGAGACACACCCGGCCTTTGGCGCGGCGCTGCGGCGGGCGGCCCGGGCGGGGGTCCGGGTACTGGCGGTGGAGTGCCGGGTCACACCGGACTCCCTGGTCATGGACCGGGAGGTGCCGGTGCGGCTGTGGCCTGAAGGGGGGAATTATGGAACCGATCTATGAGGTATATGATCGTGAGATCGGCTTGAAAGGCAAGGCCTACATTGCCCTGCGGCGCTGCGATGTGGAGCAGGCGGGGAGAGTACTGCGGCAGGAGCTGGAAAACCTCTCCGCTCAGGGCGCGAAAGAGATTTTTGTAACGTCCTCCGACCCTGCGCTTCTTCTGCGGGAGGGAGACTATCCGGAGTATTCCCTGCGGCTTGTCCGGGAGATGGTGCGGATGGAGCGCGGGCTTTCGTCACTGCCTGAGGGAGGTGGGGTCCGCCTGGAGCCTCTGACCGGGGCGCGGCAGGAGGAATGGCTGGCCCTCCATAACGAGAGCTTTTTCGATATGCCCAACTCCGCCACCTATGGCCCGGAGGAACTCGAGGAGCGGCAGGGGCCGGAGCATGTGACCGCCTTCGCTCTGGCGGAGGGGGAGCCGGTGGGGGTCTGTGAGCTGGACCTGTCCTGCCGGCTGCCGGAGATCGAGGGCATTGGCCTGCTGCCCCGCTGCCGGGGAAAGGGACTGGGCCGGGCGCTGCTCCACGCCGCCATGGCGGAGCTGGCAGCCCGGGGCTATGAAAACTGCCAGCTGCTGGTGGCCAGCGACAACCGGCGTGCACGGACACTTTATGAGCGGACCGGGTTCCGGGAGACCAGGGTACAGAGCCGCTGGTTCCGGCTGCTGCCCAATCCGGAAAAATGAGAAACAGAGGGAAGCCCGCTTGGGCTTCCTTTTTTTGCTTGACATATATCGAATATCAATATATTATGGAGACAGAAACGGAGAGGGGGCGGGACTGTGGCGCGCAAAAAACTGGATACGCTGACCGAGCAGATGTTTTACGTGCTGCTGGCCCTGCGGGAGGAGCGGCACGGCTACGGGGCCATGCAGTATATCTTCGCCCTCACCGGCGGCCGGGTGCGCGTGGGCGCCGGGACGCTGTACGCTCTGCTGGAGCGGTTTGAGAAGGACGGGCTCATCACCCGGACCCGGACTGAAGAGAGTCGGAAGTACTACTGTCTGACGGCAGAAGGGGAGCGGGTGCTCCGGACGGAGTACGACCGCATCCGCCGTCAGGCCCACGATATGGAGCGGGCCCTGAGCGGCGAGGGGCAGGGAGGGACACTATGAACTGGAAGCTGGGATATTTCCCGTTTTGCGCGGTGGATTACCGGGCGGCCCAGGCCTGGCTGGACCGGCAGGGGGCCATGGGCTGGCGGCTGAAAGGCATCCATCTGGGCTGCATCGCCCGCTTCGAGCGGAGCGGGCAGGAGCGTGTGCGCCACTGTGTGGACCTCCACCGGGAAGTGGACGGCATCTGGGACGGTGACGAGTATCTCCGGCTCTGTGCCGACAGCGGGTGGGACTATGTGACCTGGGTGCGGGGCATGGCCGTCTTTGCCGCCCGGCCGGTGTGCGACCCGGCCCCGCTCCAGACCGACCGCGGGCTGGAGGAGGAGACCTTCTGGCGGCGGGTGATCCGGCGGGACCTGCTGGATACCCTGCTGGGCGTGGTTATGCTGGCGTTGCTGGGGGTGTTGTGGGCGGTGGCCTGGGGCGGCGAAGGGGGCCTGCGGGCCCGGCCCTCTTATGAGCTGCTGTGCAGCACCGGCGCACTGCTGCTGGCAGCCAGCCTGGTGGTACTGGCGGTAAGCCTGATATGGGACCCCGTTTATCACCTGCGGCGGTGGCGGCAGCGGAGACGGGGCGGGCAGACCGCCGGACCAAAGACCTTCTGGCCCCGGCTCTACGGCACCTGGTCCCTGCTGCCCAAAGCGCTGATGACCGCTTATCTGGTGTTCTACCTGCTGGAATTGGGCATAGGGGCCTTTGGCGGCTACAGCGGCCGGGAGGTGGCGGACCGCCGGCCGGAGCTGCGGGAGAGGCCGGTGGTCATGGCCGAGGTGCTGGGCGAGGACCCAGCGGCGGTCTGTTACCTCTCCTGGGAGCCGGTGTGGTCCCTCCCGGTCCGGGGGGGCCGGTACTTGGAGCAGATCCGGGATGAGGATGGCTGCCGGTATATCTGGTGCGACCGGTATACCTGCGTGACTGAGGGATACGCCTCCCTGCTGGCCGGGAGCATCCGCCGGGACTGCGGAGAGCGCAGCCGGATGGCGTACGGCGTTTTGCACTTTCAGCCCGCGGACCTGGGCGTGGATGAGGGGTGGGCCACGGAGGACGGGGCCTTCCTGCTGCTGCGGCAGGGGCGGACGGTGGCCCTGGTGGGTACGAACTGTATGGACGGACCGGAGCCCGACCTGCGGAAACCGGAATATCTGACATCTATCACGGAAAAACTGGAATTGGGGTGAAAATATGAAGCGGCGGTATGCGTTCTTTCGCTTCCAGCCCTCGGACTGCCGGGCGGCGGAGGCCTGGCTGGAGGGGTGGAAGGCCCGGGGCTGGGAGCTGGAGAAGATCATCTGGCCCTGGCTGGCCGTCTTTTTCCCTCTGGAGCACACACAGGTGCGTTACGCTGCCGAGCGGATGGAGGGAGACGAGGGACAGATCGAGACATATCTGACCCTATGCGCTGACGCCGGGTGGGAGAAAGTGGGGGAGACCGGCGGCCTCTTTCTCTTCAAATCGGCGCCCGGACAGAACCCCGCGCCCCTGCAGACCGACCGGTCGCTGGAGGAGGAACACCTGCAAAAGGCAGCGGTGCGGCCCATGATCTCTGCCGCCCTCACCCCCATCCTGGCCATGGGGATCAACGCCGCCCTCCGGTGGGGCATGGGGGGTGCGGCCTACTGGTTCGAGGCCTTTCTGGACCTGCGGGCCATGGCGCTGCTGGGACTGCTGGCGGTGCTGGTGGGCTGGAACCTGTACCTTGCCTTCCACGCCTGGCGGTATGGACGGGCGTGCCGCCGTGCCCGGACGCGGGGCGAGCAGATGCCTGTTCCCGGGGTGACGGGAGCGCTCCTCCGGGGACGGCTGGACTGGGTCATCTGGACGGCTCTGCTGCTGGTCCTGCTGCTGAGCATGGGGAACAGCGGGCCGCGGCGGGAGGTGCCGCTGGAACGTGCCGCCTTGGAGGTAGAGGGACGCCCTCTGGTCACCGCGGCCTGTCTGGGGGGCCGGGACAGACCCGGCGATGTGCTGTGGATGGAAGAGGGCCCTTTCGTGCGGAAGCTGAAGCTCATCCAGACCATGGGCGGGGACGGGCTGCTGTGGAGCGAGCGGTATGACGCCCGCTGGCCCTGGCTGGCCGAGGATATTTTTCAGGAACTGAGTGCCAAAGCGGACCGGGACCAGACCCGGAAGGTGATCTGCGGCGCGGGGGAGGGCACAGCCCTCCGGCTGGAGCCGCCGGAAGGAGTGGAGGCCGTTTTGCTCCGGTACGAGCGGGGAGACTGCCTTGTGCTGCGCGGCGGGACCACCGTGGCGCGGCTGGCGGCGGATCTGGACTTTACGGATGAAGACATCCTTGATACAATAGTTTCACAGCTGAATTTAGGAGCGTGAGTCCCATGGCAAAAGTTCTTTTTATCAATGCCTGCGTCCGGGGCGAGCAGTCCCGCACGCTGAAGCTGGCCCGCCATTTCCTGGCGGAGTACGCCGCCATCCACCCGGAGGATGAGATCACCGAGCGGGACGTGTGCCACCAGTGGCTGGAGCCCCTCTACCCCGAGCTGCTGGAAAAGCAGGAGGCCCTTCTGGCCGCGGGGCAGACCGATGATCCCATGTTCGACGTGTCCCACCAGTTCACCGGCGCGGACAAGCTGGTCATCGCCGCCCCCTTCTGGGAGCAGTCCTACCCTGCGGTGCTGCGGATCTATCTGGAGCGGGTGTCCGGCGTGAACCTGACCTTCTACTACGATGAGGACGGCGTGAAGCACGGCCTTTGCAAGG
Source organism: Pseudoflavonifractor sp. HCP28S3_F10 (assembly GCF_052065415.1). NCBI lineage: Bacteria > Bacillati > Bacillota > Clostridia > Eubacteriales > Oscillospiraceae > Pseudoflavonifractor > Pseudoflavonifractor sp. HCP28S3_F10. The sequence continues at coordinate 5,138 of NZ_JBQHUB010000032.1, forward strand.
CAAAAAAGATGCTCTTCATCACCACCCGGGGCGGCGACTTCTCTTCCCCCGAGGTCCAGTGGCAGGAGATGGGCGCCAACCAGCTTAAGGCTATCTGCTACAATTTCCAGATCCCTGAATTCAAATGTATCGCCGCCGACGGCCTGGACATCGTCACCAACGACCCGGAGGCCATCATGGCCGACGCCATGGAGCGGTGTGTCCGGGCGGCAAAGGAGTTTTAATGGAACGGAAAAAGCTGCTGCTGCTGGCCACCGGCGGCACCATCGCCTCCCAGCCCACGGCGGAGGGCCTGGCCCCCGGACTGGACGGGGAGGCCCTTACCGATCTGCTGCCCGCTGCCGTGCTGGCGCGGTATGACATCACCGTGCGGGATGTGCTGCGGATGGACAGCTCCAATATCCAGCCTGAGGAGTGGCAGCTCATTGCCCAGCATGTGTTTGATGCCAGAGAGGAATATGACGGCATCGTGATAACACATGGTACTGACACCATGGCCTATACCGCCGCCATTTTGTCCTTCATGGTGCGGGGAATCGGCATCCCGGTGGTACTTACCGGCTCCCAGCTGCCCATCGAGCACCCACTGTCCGACGGGCAGGAGAACCTGCGTCTGGCCCTAGCCATGGCGGAGAGCGGGGTGGGCGGGGTCTTTGTGGCCTTCAACCGAAAGGTGATCCTGGGCACCCGGGCGGTCAAGACCCGGACCACGGGGTTCGACGCCTTTGAGAGCGTGAACTGGCCCTATGTGGCCCAGGCGTCGGGGGGCGGGCTGGACCTGAACCGTGCCGCCCTGCCCCCGGCTACCGGAGAGCTATGCGTCCTGCGCGATGCCCTCTCTCCCCGTGTGTTTTTGATGAAGCTGACGCCGGGGGTGGACCCGGAGATCTTTGACATGCTGCTCCAGATGCACTACCGGGGCATCGTCATCGAGGCCTTCGGCGCCGGCGGGCTCCACTTTGTCCGCCGGGACCTGGTGGCCAAGCTCCAGAAGGCGGCCGGGGCCGGGGTGTCGGTGGTGGTGTGCAGCCAGTGTTTGTACGAGCCCAGCAATTTCTCGGTGTACGAGGTGGGCCGCCGGGCCCTGGAGCAGGGTGTGCTCCAGGGGCGGGACATGACCACCGAGGCCGCTGTGACCAAGCTCATGTGGCTCCTGGGCCAGACCGGCGACCCGGAGGAGGTCCGCCGGGGCTTTCAGACCAGCCTGGCCGGGGAGATGACAGTGGACTGAGCGGTCCGGTCAATCAAAGGACATATAAAAAAGTCTGTGCGCAGAAACGCACAGACTTTTTACATTTTGGAATCAGATCTCCCTGCGGCCCTCCAGGGCCCGCATAAGGGTGGCGTCGTCGGTGTACTCCAGATGGCTGCCCACGGGGATGCCGTAGGCCAGGCGGGTGACCTTGACGTGGAAGGGCTTCAAAAGCCGGGAGAGGTACATGGCGGTGGCCTCGCCCTCAGTGTCCGGGTTGGTGGCCATGATGACCTCCCGTACCTCACCTCCGGCCACCCGCTCCACCAGCTCCCTGATGTGCAGGTCGTCGGGCCCCACGTGGTTCATGGGGGAGATGACACCGTGGAGCACGTGGTAGAGCCCGTCGTACTCCTTGGCCCGCTCAATGGCGATCACGTCCTTGGGGCTGGCCACCACGCAGATGACGCTCCGGTCCCGCTTGGTGCTGGAGCACAGGGCGCAGGGGCCCTCCCCCTCGGTCAGGTTCTGGCACACAGGGCACAGGGAGATGGAGCGCTTGGCATCCAGCAGGGCGTCGGCAAAGGCCTGTACCTCATCCGTACTCTGGGAGAGGACAAAAAAGGCCAGGCGCTGGGCGCTCTTGCGGCCGATGCCGGGGAGCCGGGCAAACTGCTCGGTGAGGGTCTCCAGGGCGAGGGGAAAATACTGCATGGACAAGACCTCCGGTGAAAAGGGGGCGGCCTCAGAGCCGCCCCCGGATTGGGACGAGTATTACCCCCGCAGCGCGGCGATGGCCAGCGCGGGGTCGGCCGCGCCGTACACGGCAGAGCCGGCCACCAGTGTGTCGGCTCCGGCGGCAACTACCCGGCGGGCGGTCTCTGGGTTGATGCCGCCGTCCACCTCCAGCCGGCAGGCGGGGTTGTACTGGCGGATGAGGGAGCGGACCTGGCGGATGGTGTCCAGCTGGTCGGCCATAAAGGACTGGCCGCCGAAGCCGGGCTCCACCGTCATGACCAGCACCATATCCAGCTGCTCCAGATAGGGCAGCACGGCCCGGGGAGAGGTGATGGGCCGCAGGGCCACCGCCTTTTTGACGCCGCAGTCCTCCATGGCGCGGAGGGCGGCGGCAATGCCGGAGGGACCATCGGCCTCCAGATGGACCGAGAGCAGGTCGGCCCCCGCCTTGGCGAAAGCCTCGATATAGCGCACAGGTTTGTCGATCATCAGGTGTACGTCCAGAAACATGTCGGTGCATTTACGGATGGACTTGACCACCGGGACGCCGATGGTGATGTTGGGGACGAACATGCCGTCCATCACATCCACATGGAGCCAGTCCGCGGAGGAGACACGCCTGATGTCCCGCTCCAGATTGACGAAGTCGGCGGAGAGAATGGAGGGAGCGATCTTGACCACGGAGATCACCGTTCCTTTCAGAATCGTCCTGCGCCCGCAGGCCGCGGAAAAGCGCAGAAATTTTCACCTAAATTTTATCATTTATTCACCCAAAAGTAAACGCTCTCTGCTACACTGGGGAATAGCACCGGGCGCACCCCCGGCGGCGGGGCGGCATAGGATAGGGCATGCGGCAGGATGGCATGCCGTCCGCGCGGCGGGCCGGCCGGAGGCTCTCCCCGGCCCGCGGGGGCCCGGCCGGACCGAACCCGGCCGCGCGCCGCTTGAGATGACCGGCCGCCGGCAGCCAGCCGGCGGCCGGCGGCAGAACGCTTACAGGACGGTGTTCACCACACGGGCGTCGTACCCCGCGGCCTTGAAGGCGTCCAGAATGGCATTCTTGTGGGCGTGGCCGAAGGCCTCGGTGGTGACCTTCAGTTCCACGCCGGCCTGGCGGTTGATGTTGACGAACTGGTTGTGCTCCAGCTTGATGATGTTGCCGTTCTCCCGGGCCACGATCTCGGCCACCCGGACCAGCTCGCCGGGGCGGTCGGGCAGGAGCACCGAGAAGGTGAACACCCGGCCCCGGTTGATGAGGCCATGCTGCACCAGGGAGGAGATGGTGATCACATCCATATTGCCGCCGGAGAGGACAGGCACGATGTTTTTGCCCTTGCAGCTGAGGTGGTGCAGGGCGGCGATGGGGAGGAGTCCCGCGTTCTCCACGATCATCTTATGCCGCTCCATCATGTCCAGGAAGGCATCCACCAGCTCGTCATCATGGATGGTGATGATGTCATCGATGTTCTTCTGAATGTAGGGGAAGATCTTGTCGCCGGGGGTCTTGACGGCCACGCCGTCGGCAATGGTATTGATGGTGGGCAGGGTGACCACGTGGCCGGCCTCCAGGCTGGCCTTCATGCTGGCGGCGCCGGCGGGCTCCACACCGATGACGGTGACGTTGGGGTTGAGCAGCTTGGCCAGGGTGGACACGCCGGTGGCCAGTCCGCCGCCGCCGATGGGGACCAGAATGATGTCCACATCGGGCAGGTCCTGGAAGATCTCATAGGAGATGGTGCCCTGGCCGGTGGCGATGGCCGGGTCGTTGAAGGGGTGGACATAGGTGAGCTGGCGTTCCTCGGCCAGCTTGGCGCAGAGGGCGGCGGCGTCGTCAAAGGTCTCGCCGTGGAGGATGACCTCGGCGCCGTAGTCCTTGGTGTTGTTGACCTTCACCAGAGGCGTGGTGGTGGGCATGACGATGGTGGCCTTGACCCCGGCGGCCTGGGCGGCGTAGGCCACGCCCTGGGCGTGGTTGCCGGCGGAGGCGGTGATGAGGCCCCGGGCGCGCTCCTCCTCCGACAGGGTGCTGATTTTATAATAGGCGCCCCGGATCTTGTAGGCGCCGGTGACCTGCATGTTCTCGGGCTTGATGTAGATGTTGTTGCCCGTGGATTTGCTCAGGGCCGGGCTGTAGATCAGGTTGGTGTTGAGGATGACCCCCGACAGGACGCTGCGGGCGGCTTTGAATTCATTGAGCGTGAGCATGTGCGATTCCCCTCTCGGTCTTCACAGCGGATGGATATTCCGCGTCCGGGGGAGCGGAGAATGCCGTGGCCGTTGCGAAAGTTCCTTATTTTATCCTCTGTAAAGGCATATTATCTATATCATAATGAGTTTTTCCACCAAAGTCAACGTGTTCTTGACACTCCTGGCATGGAAAGGTACAATGAAATAAACTGGAAACATGGGCTCATTTTTGGAGGAAATGCGAATGGCAAGGATCATCAAAAAATCGGTGGCCCCCATCTATGCCGTGGGGGCGGTCTGGCTGGCCTGGGCGCTGCTGCTGCCCCTGTACCGGCCGGTGCACTATGTGCTGGCCGCCGCGGCGTCGCTGGCGGTCTACCTTGTGGGAAGATACGCCATCTGGAAGGACCGGGTGATCCTGACCGGAGAACAGGAGCCCGTCGGAGGGAAGGCGGCAAAGGAGACAAAGGAGGAGCCGGCCCCCCAAAAGAGCAAAAAGACCGGAGACCCGGAGCTGGACGCCCTGGTGGAGGAGAAGGAGAAGGCCCTTGGCGAGATGCGCCGCCTGAACGAAGCCATCCGGGACGAGAAGCTCTCCCGCCAGATCGACCATCTGGAGGAGGTCACCGGCAAGATCATCGACTATGTGGTGGCCCATCCCGAAAAAAAGCCCCAGATCCGAAAATTCCTCAACTACTACCTCCCCACCACCCTCAAGCTCCTCAACGCCTATGACCGCATGGACAGCGCCGGGGTGTCGGGAACCAATATCGACGGGACCATGGGCAAGATCGAGACCATGATGGATACCATCGTCACCGCCTTCGACCGGCAGCTGGACGCCCTCTTCGGGGACGAGGCCCTGGACATCTCCACCGACATCACTGTGCTGGAGCAGATGCTGGCGGGAGAGGGGCTGAGCGGTCAGCAAATGCAGTCCGGAATGTAATTTGAAATACACTTTAATACCGAGAGTAGATAAATGAGGACAGAAAGGACGATCACCATGCCTGATAACAATGATATGATGCCTGAGCTCACCCTGTCTCCCAACCTGGATACCGCTACGGCCCAGGCACCCGCGGCCCCCTCCCTGACCCTGGATCCCACCCCCGCCGCCGCTGAGGCCGCGGCGCAGGAGGAGCGGGATGCCAACGCCATCAAGCTGGACGAGAGCCGCCTCAGCGAGGCCGAGCGGAAGATGGTGGACGACTTTGCCCAGAAGATCGACATCACCGACTCCAACGTGGTCCTTCAGTACGGCGCCGCCGCCCAGAAGAACATCGCCTCCTTCTCGGAGAACGCCCTGAACGCAGTGCGGACCAAGGATCTGGGCGAGGTGGGCGACGCCCTCTCCGCCCTGGTGGTGGAGCTCAAGCATGTGGGTACGCCTGAGGAGAAGAAGGGCGGTATCCTGGGTTTCTTCCAAAAGAAGAAGGACGAACTGGAAGAGATGAAGATCGCCTACTCCAAGGCCGAGACCAACGTGGACAAGATCGCCGCCATGCTGGAGAAGCACCAGGTCACCCTGATGAAGGATGTGGCCATGCTGGACCAGATGTACGATCTGAACACCAAGTACTACAAGGAACTGACCATGTATATCCTGGCGGGCAAGAAGCGCCTGCAGCAGGTGCGCGCAGGAGAGCTGGAGGAGCTGAAGAAAAAGGCTGCCGCCACCGGCAGCCAGGAGGATGCCCAGGCCTATAACGATATGGCCAACATGTGCAACCGCTTTGAGAAGAAGCTCCATGACCTGGAACTGACCCGCATGGTCTCCATTCAGATGGGCCCCCAGACCCGCCTGATCCAGAACAACGACGCCCTGATGCTGGAGAAAATCCAGTCCTCCCTGGTGAATACCATCCCCCTGTGGAAGAGCCAGATGGTGCTGGCCCTGGGTCTGGAGCACTCCCGCCAGGCCACCGCGGCCCAGAGCGCCGTGACCAATATGACCAACGAACTGCTCAAGAAGAACGCCGATATGCTGAAGATGGGCACCATCGAGACGGCACGGGAGGCCGAGCGCAGCGTGGTGGACATCCAGACCCTGCAGCACACCAACCAGCAGCTCATTTCCACCCTGGACGAGGTCATGAAGATCCAGCAGGACGGCGCACAAAAGCGCAAGGAGGCGGAAGCCGAGCTGGGCAGGATCGAAGGCGAGCTGAAGCAAAAGCTGCTGGAGCTGAGAGGCTAGACCGAAAGAGAAGCAAACGTATTGTGACAGCCCGTTCTGCGAGCCGACGCGCCGGGTGGCGCGTTCCAAGCGTTTTGGCGCAGCCAAAACCTTGATGCCGGGCGGATTCACTCCGCCCGAGCAGATAAAAGGAAAAGGGGTCCCCAAAAATGCAAGGCGTTTTTGGGGAATGAGCTGAAGCAGAAGCTGCTGGAGCTGAGAGGCTAGACCGAAAGAGAAGCAAACGTATTGTGACAGCCCGTTCTGCGAGCCGACGCGCCGGGTGGCGCGATCCAAGCGTTTTGGCGCAGCCAAAACCTTGATGCCGGGCGGATTCACTCCGCCCGAGCAGATAAAAGGAAAAGGGGCCCCCAAAAATGCAAGGCGTTTTTGGGGAATGAGCTGAAGCAGAAGCTGCTGGAGCTGAGAGGTTAACAGAGCATTTGTCAGACAGATAACATAGAGGAAAGGGGAAGCGATGAAAGTACTGCAAAAACGTCCGGTGGCCATATTGCTGGCAGCGGTGATGATCCTGGCCGCCATTGGGATCGGTCAGGCCCGGAAGCCGGGAGGGAGCACCTCCGGCGCGGCTCCGGAGCCGGCGCTGGATACCACGCTGGACACCGGCTATGTGCACCAGTTTATCTACGATCAGGCCGGCCTGATTTCTTCGGCTGCCGAGAAAGAGATCGACGTCTATAACGCCAACTGGGACGCGCGCTATAACAGCGTGGTGGCCCTGGCCGCAGTGGACACGGCGGGCCAGACCGACATTGCGGACTACGCCTATGACATGGGCGCCCGGCTGGGCCTGGGCGAGGGGGACGCGGTGCTCCTCATCGCTGCGGAGGACGCGGCTTACTACTTTGCCTACGGCGATGATTTTGCCACCATCATGACTCAGACAGTGACGGACCGGCTGGACGGCATCCTGTCGAGGGAGTATGGAAACGGCCAGGCGGATACGGCGGTGCTGAATTTCTATGCCGCGCTCAATGAGGTGTATCTGGACAATTTCGGCCTGGGCAATCAAAGTGAGAATGTGGCACAGGAGCATTATGGGCCTGCTTACGCCGGGGTGGACCTGATTACCACGGTGGTGGTACTGGCGGTATTCTGTCTCATCGTGGCGTCGGTGGCCGACCAGTACCGCTATAACGAGTACCGGCGGCGGTACTACGGCGTACCCAACCCGCCGGTGATCTTCCGGCCCATCCTGTTCTGGCACGGACCGGGGTACGGCTGGTATCGCCGGCGCTGGTCGGCGCCGCCCCCGCCTCCCACCGGCAGAGGGCCGGGAGGCTTCGGGCCGGGGAACGGCGGCCCCACCGGGGGCAGCCGGAACAGCAGTTCCTTCGGCGGCGCGGGCAGCCGCGGCCCCAGAGGGGGCGGTACCTTCGGCGGACGGCCCTCCGGCGGCAGCCGTGGCGGCTTCGGCGGGTCCTTCGGCGGCTCCAGAGGAGGCGGCAGTTTCGGCGGCAGCCGGGGCGGCGGTTCCTTTGGCGGAGGCGGCCGGGGAGGCTCCTTCGGCGGCGGTGGCCGCGGCGGTTCTTTTGGGGGCCGCCGCTGACCGGAAGCAGATCAAATACAAAAGGGAGCGTGTCCACGCTCCCTTTTGCGTTGGCCCGGAAAGTGGGCCCGCCTTGCATTCCCACCCGGGGTATGGTATCCTGATACTGATTTCAAATAAAATGCTTTATTTGAAATCCCGCGTGCTGCATACGCCGGTGCCGCACATGTGTGCGTCACGGCGTCTCATAAAAACCTGACGCGCTTCGCGCTATAAAAAGCGTTTCAGGCTTTTTAACAGGTTTTAATATGAACACAGAAAAGAGCGGAGGAGGGAGTGAATATGGATTTTGACCGGTGGGCAGCCAAACTGGACGCCCGGGCCTGCATGATCCTCTCCAGCGCCAGCCCCATATGGGTGTCGCTGGTGTATGGCATACTGGTACTGGCTGTCCCGGCGGCGGCGGTGGCCCTCTGTCTGACGGGACCGGTGCTGACAGGACGGTACGATCCGGCGCTGCCCTGGCTCCTGCTCTTCCTGGGTGTGGTGATCGTGCTCTACCGGGTACTGGCGTCGGCGGGCTACGTGCGGTACGGGATGCGTCTGGCCCGGGGATGGGATACCGGCGCCGGGAACCTGCTGGACGGGTTCGGCATGGCCTGGCTGGTCCTGCGGACGTGGCTGCTGCTGGCAGTCCGCCTTCTTCTGTGGAGCGCCCTGGGGGTACTGCCGGTGATCCTGCTGTGGTTTCCGGTGCGCCTGGTGGACCGGCTGCTGCTGACTGAGCTCTATGCGCTGAGCGCCTATCTGTTCCTGCTGTTCTATCTGGGAAGAACGGTCCTCCGCTATCCGCTGACCTTCTTCTTCCTGATGGACCACCCCCAGGAGGGGGCGCGGGCGGCGATTCGCCGCAGTGTGACCGGGATGCGGGGACATAAGTGGGACTTTCTGGAGCTTCAGGTGTCCTTCCTGGGCTGGTGGCTGGTGTCGTTGGTGACGCTGGGGCTGGCCGGTCTGTGGGTCAGGCCCTACTGGATGGCGGCCTGCGTCAATTTTTACGACTGTGTGACCGGGCGGAGAGCGCCCGGTGAGATGACGGGCCGGTTTGCGGAGATAGCCGCCCCGAATGAGGAGGAGATTCCCCATGAGATTTGACCGTGTGCAGACCAAATGGGAGGCCCGGGCCCGGATGGCGGGCGTCCGGCCCCATCCCATGCTGGTGACGCTGGTGTACCAGATCGCCGCCAATCTGATCCCTCAACTGCTGCTGGTGCTGGCTCTCAGCGGAGGCGGAGCCTCCCTGCGGCAGGCCGTCCAGGGAGCAGTGCTGGGATTGGGCTACTACCCGGAAGGGCTGCTGACCGGGAGCCGTATGCTGCTGGTCCTCTTCCTCACGGTGCTGACAGGCCTTTTCGCGGCGGTGCTGGGAGTGGGATACACAGCTTATACCATGCATCTGGCCCGGCGGCAGGGCGGCGGGTTTCAGGATCTGCTGGACTGCTTCGGTATGGCCGGGCGCATCCTGTCGATGTGCCTGACGCTGTGGCTGTTCGAGCTGCTGTGGCTGCTGCCCGCGGCAATGGTGCTGGTGCTGGTCACGGTACTGTTCCTGGCTGCATGGGATGGCTTGGCGGCGGGGATCATATTGCTTATTCTGCTGGTCCTGTATCTGATCTATGCCTTTTGGGTGACGCTGCGCTACGCCATGGCCTGGTATCTCTTCCTGGACGATCCTTACGGCAGTGCCCGGGGCCATCTCCGTGCCAGCGCCCGGCTGATGATGGGCTGGAAGTGGGAGTATCTCAAGCTTGAGCTCTCCTTCTTCGGCTGGCTGCTGCTGTCCGCGCTGACCATGGGCATCTTGGGCCTGTGGGTGTCTCCCTATATGGGGACTGCCAGTGCGCTCTTCTACGACCAGATCAGCGGCCGGTTTGACAGCGGGGCCAATGCGCTGGAGAGCGGCACGGGGTATTAAGAACAGCATCAAAAAGTGCCTGTGTTCTCGTGGAACACAGGCACTTTTTATATCTGGAGCGGAAAAAGATTGCGCCCCACACCGTAGAGCAGCAGATAGGCCGCCATGCCCCAGGCCGCCGCCGACTGGACGGAGGTGGGGCGGCGCTCCCCGGTGCGGACGTACCGCAGCGCCATGGAAAAGAACAGGACGGCCAGCAGAGGGGAGAGGAGCAGCAGCCCCGGATTAAACCGCCACGCCGCCGCCAGATCCAGGTGCAGCAGGGCCAGGCACATCCGGGTAACGCCGCAGCCCGGACAGAGGAGCCCGGTGACCAGATGGAAGGGACAGGGCAGCATCAGACCGGTGCGGGAACAAAAGACGGCGTAGCCCAGGCCCGCCAGAAGGAGCAGAGAAAATCCCCGCAGCAGCCGGAGAAAGCGGGCTTTCATTTTTACACCAGATCGTACTTGTTGAGCTCGCTCTGGATCAGGGCGTAGGTGACGATCTGCAGACCGAAGATGTTCAGGATCAGGTAGAGGATGGGCAGGCTGCCTGTGGGCTCGCCGCTGTTGGCCCGGGCGTCATCCAGACACTCCCCCATCTTGTAGCCCCAGTAGATGCCGTAGATGCCGCAGGTGATCAGGTTGAAGAGGAAAGCCATACCGCCGGAGGTGCCGTAACGGGAGGAGAGCCGGTTGGTATCATCGGTGATGCAGATGAACCAGTAGATACCGTAAATACCGCAGGTGATCAGCGTGTACACAATGCAAAGCGCAATATTTCTCTGTTTCATAACAAAACCCTACCTTATTCCGAAATACAGATCAAAAGTATTATATCGGATGCAGGGAATAAATACAAGCGGTGGCGGCGGATTTCCTCTGCCGCCACCGCAATGAAAGAGAGAAGCTTACTCCAGCACGGCGCCCCGGGCGGCGCTGGTCACCAGCTTGGCATACCGGGCCAGATATCCGGTCTTGATGCGGGGCTCGGGACAGACCCACCTGGCCTTCCGGGCGGCCAGGGTGGCGTCGTCTACCTTCAGCTGGATGGAACAGTTGGGGATGTCGATGGAGATGATATCGCCCTCCTCCACCAGACCGATGGCGCCGCCCTGGGCGGCCTCGGGGCAGACATGGCCGATGGAAGCGCCCCGGGTGGCGCCGGAGAAGCGGCCGTCGGTGATGAGGGCCACGTCCTTGTCCAGCCCCATGCCGGCGATGGCGCTGGTGGGGTTGAGCATCTCCCGCATGCCGGGACCGCCCTTGGGGCCCTCGTAGCGGATGACTACCACGTCGCCCGCCACGATCTTGCCGGCATAGATGGCGGCGATGGCGTCATCTTCGCAGTTGAACACCCGGGCGGGACCTTCATGTACCATCATCTCGGCGGCCACGGCGGAGCGCTTGACCACGCAGCCCTCGGGGGCCAGGTTGCCCTTGAGCACGGCGATGCCGCCGTCCTGGGAGTAGGGGTTCTCAATGGGACGGATGAGCTCGGGGTCCCGGTTGACCACGCCATCCAGATTTTCCTCCAGCGTCTTGCCGGTGCAGGTCATGACGCTGGTGTCCAGCAGGCCCTTCTTGGTGAGCTCCTTCATCACGGCGTATACGCCGCCGGCCCCCTCCAGGTCCTCCATGTAGGTGTTGCCCGCCGGTGCCAGGTGGCAGAGGTTGGGGGTCTTGGAGGAGATCTCGTTGGACATGTCCAGATCCAGCTCGATGCCGCACTCGTGGGCAATGGCGGGCAGATGGAGCATGGTGTTGGTGGAACAGCCCAGGGCCATGTCCACCGTCTCGGCATTGTGGAAGGCGGCGGGGGTCATGATGTCACGGGGACGAATGTCCTTTTTCACCAGATCCATGATCTGCATGCCGGCGTGCTTGGCCAGGCGGAGACGGGCCGACCACACCGCGGGAATGGTGCCGTTGCCCCTGAGGCCCATGCCGATGGCCTCGGTCAGGCAGTTCATGGAGTTGGCGGTGTACATGCCGGAACAGGAACCGCAGGTGGGACAGGCGCAGTTCTCATACTCCTCTACCCCCGCCTCGTCCAGCTTGCCGGCGTAGTAGGAGCCCACTGCCTCGAACATGTGGCTGAGGCAGGTGCGGCGGCCGTCGTTGAGGCGCCCGGCCAGCATGGGTCCGCCGGAGCAGAAAATGGTGGGGATGTTGACACGGGCGGCGGCCATCAGCAGGCCGGGTACGTTCTTGTCACAGTTGGGGATCATCACCAGACCGTCGAACTGGTGGGCCATGGCCATGGCCTCGGTGGAGTCGGCGATCAGGTCCCGGGTGACCAGAGAGTACTTCATGCCCACGTGGCCCATGGCGATGCCGTCGCACACGGCGATGGCGGGGAATTCAATGGGGGTGCCGCCGGCGGCACGGACACCGGCCTTCACGGCCTCAGCGATCTTGTCCAGGTTCATGTGGCCGGGGACGATCTCGTTATAGGAGCACACTACGCCGATGAGAGGGCGCTCCAGCTCCTCCTTGGTGTAGCCCAGGGCGTAAAACAGGGAGCGGTTGGGGGCGGTAGGGATGCCCTTTTTCACATTGTCGCTGCGCATAGAGGATCCTCCTTAATCAACTTTAATAAGTTGTATGATTACGCTTGAATTGTATGACTACATAGTATATGATAGAAAAGAAGATGTCAAGGGGCGGGGCGGAATTTTTGGCCCGCTCCGCAGAGGAATAAAAGGAGGAACCGCCGTGGAAAAGCAGAGCCTGTCCCAGCAGACCGCCCAGCGGCTCTACAACCGGATCGTGATCGAGCGGGAGATGGCTCCCGGGGAGAAGCTGCCCAACGAGCTGGAGCTCTCCCGCAGCCTGGGGGTGAGCCGTACCACCCTGCGGGACGCCCTGCGCGCCCTGACCACCCAGGGAGTGCTGGAGGTCCGCCGGGGAAAGGGGACCTTCGTATCGGAGGGGGTGGAGCGGGTCAACGACTATGGCTTCTCCCACCTGGACCAGGTGAAGGGTCAGCTGCGGGACCTGTTCGAGCTGCGCAGCGTGGTGGAGCCGGGAGTGGCCCGTCTGGCCTGCCGCCGGGCCACCGGGCAGGAGATGGACGAGATCCTGGAGCGGGGCGCCGAGGTGGAGCGCTGCATCCTGGCAGGAGAGGACCGTACCGGGGCCGACCGGGCGTTTCACGCCGCCATCGTGCGGGCCACCCACAACGAGTTCATGATGCGTCTCATGCCCCTCATCAGCCAGGCGGTGGAGGTGGCGGTGGTCTCCGGTGAACACCGGGAAAAGCTGGCCGAGGACACCCTGCGGGACCACGCCCTGCTGATGGACTTTTTCCGCCGACGGGACGCCGAGGGGGCGGAGCACGCCATGGCCATCCACATGCGCCACAGCATGGATGTGATGGGGCTGGAGGAATGAATGCTGAGCTTCCTTTGCGGCGATCATAAGGAGAGCCCTCCCGGATATCCGGGAGGGCTCCTTCATTTTAATTAGATGGCTCTGAATCAGTTGGAAGCGGTGTCCAGATCCTTGTCGCCGCCCCAGATCATGTTCTTGCGCAGCTCCTCGCCCACGATCTCCATCTGGTGCTTAGCCAGGTTGGCGCGCTTGGAGTTGAAGAAGGTGCGGCCGTTCTTGTTCTCGGCAATCCACTTGCCGGCGAAGGTGCCGTCCTGGATGTCCTGCAGCACGGCCTTCATGTTCTTCTTGGTCTCCTCATAGGGCAGGACGCGGGGACCGGAGACATACTCGCCGTACTCGGCGGTATCGGAGATGGAGTAGTTCATGGCAGCCACACCGCCCTTGTTGATCAGGTCGATGATGAGCTTCATCTCGTGGATGCACTCGAAGTAGGCGTTCTCGGGCTCATAGCCGGCCTCCACCAGGGTCTCGAAGCCGCACTTCATCAGGTCCACCACGCCGCCGCACAGAACAGCCTGCTCGCCGAACAGGTCGGTCTCGGTCTCGTCGTGGAAGGTGGTCTCCATCACGCCGGCCCGGGCGCCGCCGATGCCGGCGATGTAGGCCAGAGCGATCTTATAGGCATTGCCGGTGGCGTTCTGCTCCACGGCCACCAGGCAGGGCACGCCCTTGCCGTTGACATAGGTGGAACGGACGGTGTGGCCGGGACCCTTGGGGGCGGCCATGAACACGTCCACGCCGGCGGGAGGCACGATCTGCTGATAGCGGATGTTGAAGCCGTGAGCGAAGGCCAGCGCCTTGCCCTCAGTCATGTAGGGAGCAATGGACTTCTTATAGACGTCGGCCTGGACCTCGTCGTTGATGAGCATCATGACGATGTCGCCCCACTGGGCGGCCTCCTCCACGGTCTTGACCTGGAGACCGGCCTTCTCGGCCTCGGCCCAGCGCTTGGAGCCCGCGCGCAGGCCCACGCACACGTCGCAGCCGGAATCCTTCAGGTTGAGGGCATGGGCATGGCCCTGGGAGCCGTAGCCGATGATGGCGATCTTCTTGCCGTCCAGATAGCTGAGCTCGCAGTCCTTCTGATAGTACATCTTTGCCATGATAATACACTCCTTTAAGTATATGTCATTTGTCTGTTCTGAAGCACGGACCCTTTGCATATCATATGGGCTCACGCCGTGCATCCGTGTTTGCGGCTATTATAACACAGGAGCGGAGATAAAAATGATACCTGTGATACAATCTGAAAAAAGAATTCCGGCGGGAACAACAAAAACGGCCCCGTCCTGTTTTAGGACGAAGCCGCCGACTCCGTGGTACCACCTAATTTCACGGCGCAGTCACGCCGTGCCCTCGATGCCCCGTTAACGGTGGGGACCGTTCCGGCCTACTGGGGAAAGACCCGGTTCGGACGGACTGCTCCTGGGGGATGGACCATGCCGCCGTCACGGGAGCTTACACCGGCCGCTCCCTCTCTGCGCATCCGCGCCGCATGGCTGGACCCAGTCATTGCCTTTGACCTGCTCGCATAAGTTTGCACCGCGGCAGGGCAGAAAAAAGACCGCGGGACTTATGTGAAATTAAACATTATAATACCGCTGTGCCCACGAATTGTCAATTGACGGTTTTTACAAACAATAGCAAGCTAATACGCTAAAGCGATGTATAAAATAGAAGAATTGACCAACTTAAAAGTGACCCTTGTGAAAAAATAAACTTATAGAGAGGGAAACAAAGAAATAAGATGGGGGGCACCCGGAAAATCGAGAAGTATTTTTGTAGAATCACTAGACTTTTTCCGGAAGCTGCGCTATGATATTAACTGTTTGAACGCGCTGCTTGCGGCGTGAGAAGAGAGAGGACGGGGGCCTGCCACAGCTTTCGTCCGAAAACGGCCCGTGAAGAGGGCTCAATTTGTGAGGTGGACCTATGAAACTATCCTTTTATGGTGGCGTGCACCCAAATGAACACAAGGAATTGACCTGTACCAAGGCCGTGGAACCGCTCCGCGAAGCTCCGGCTCAGGTCGCCCTGTCCATGTCGATGCACGTGGGCGCGCCCTGCGCGCCTGTGGTTCAGGTCGGCGACCAGGTGACCGTGGGACAGAAGATCGCGGCTCCCACCGGCCTGGGCGCGCCGATCCACGCCAGCGTATCCGGCAAGGTGGTGGCCATTGAGCCCCGTCCCTCCTGCGGCGGCGGCAAGATGATGGCAGTGGTCATCGAGAATGACTTCCAGAACACCTTTGCCTCCGAGCTGACGCCCCATCCCGACTACGAAAAGCTGACCGCGGAGGAGATCATCGACATCATCAAGGAAGCCGGCATCACCGGTATGGGCGGCGCAGGCTTCCCCACCCATGTGAAGATCAGCTCCGGCATCGGCAAGGTGGACACCCTGATCGTCAACGCCGCCGAGTGCGAGCCCTACCTGACCTCCGACCACCGGCTCATGCTGGAGAGCGGCGAGCGCATCATCCAGGGCCTGAAGATCCTGATGAAGACCTTCGCGCTGGATAAGGCCTATATCGGCATTGAGGACAACAAGCCCGACGCCATCGAGCACATGAAGTCCCTGGCCGGGGACGGCATCGAGATCGTGGTGTGCCGCACCCGCTACCCCCAGGGCGCGGAAAAGCAGCTCATCCAGCGCATCACCGGCCGGGAGGTGCCCCCCGGCGGCCTGCCCGCCCACGTGGGCTGCGCTGTGTTCAACGCCAGCACCGCCGCCGCGGTGTACGACGCCGTGGTGGAGGGCAAGCCCCTCACACAGCGCATCGTCACCCTGACCGGCGGCGCCCTGGCCGAGCCCCGCAACGTGCTGGTCCCCTTCGGCACCCCCATCGAGCACCTGATCCGGGAGGCCGGCGGCTTTAAGGAGACCCCTGACCGGGTCATGGTGGGCGGCCCCATGATGGGCATTGCCCAGTACGACCTGTCCGCCTGCACCATCAAGGGCAACAACGGCATCCTCTGCATGACCCGGGCCGAGGCCGCCGAGCATATGGACAACGCGACCTGCATCCGCTGCGGCCGCTGCGTCAACGTGTGCCCCATGCACCTGACCCCCGTGTACATGCACATGTACGCCGAGAAGCGCATGTGGGACGAGGCCGAGGGCCTCAACCTGATGGACTGCATCGAGTGCGGTTCCTGCAATTACATCTGCCCCGCCCGGGTGCCCCTGGTCCAGTCCTTCCGCATGGCCAAGTTCGAGATCCGCACCCTGGCCATGAAGCGCAAGGCGGCGGCTGAGAAGGAGGCTAAGAAAGCATGATCGACACCAAGAATGTGAAGCTCTCTGTGGCTTCCTCCCCCCACGTCTGCTCTCCGGTAGCCACCCGGAACCTGATGCTGGACGTGCTCATCGCCCTGGTCCCCGCCCTGTGCGCGGCGGTCTATTTCTTCGGCCCCAGGGCTCTGACCATGACGGCGGTGTCCGTCCTGGGCTGCGAGTTTTTTGAGTGGGGCTACCGCAAGCTGATGAAAAAGCCCTCTGCCGCAGGCGATCTGTCCGCCGCCGTCACCGGCGTGCTGCTGGCCTTCGTCTGCCCCGTGTCCCTGCCCTACTGGACCCTCCTCATCGGCGACTTCTTCGCCATCGTGGTGGTCAAGCAGCTCTTCGGCGGCCTGGGCCAGAACTTTATGAACCCCGCTCTGGGCGGCCGCGCCTTCCTGATGATGTCCTACCCCGTGGCCATGACCACCTGGGTGCTGCCCGGCAAGTGGGCGGGCATCGTGTCCGCCAATGTGGACGGCATCACCGGCGCCACTCCCCTGTCCAATGACTTTATGCATTCCGGCCTCCTGCCCAGCGGCGTGACCGTGAAGGACATGTTCGTGGGCAACATCGGCGGCTGCCTGGGTGAGATTTCCGCGCTGATGCTCATCATCGGCGGCGTGTACCTCATCTGGAGGGGCACCATCCGGGCCCGGGTCCCCGTGGCCTTCATCGGCACGGTGGCGGTGCTCACCTTCCTGTTCCCCAAGGGCGGCGTCGGCAATGTGGACTGGATGCTCTACAACCTGTTCGGCGGCGGATTGATGCTGGGCGCCTTCTTCATGGCCACTGATTACGTGACCAGCCCCGTCACCAAGATGGGCGAGATCTATTTCGGCATCGGCTGCGGTCTGCTGACCGTGTTTATCCGCTACTTTGGCGGCTATCCCGAGGGCGTCAGCTACGCCATCCTGATCATGAATGTGTGCGTGTGGCTGCTGGACAAGGCGGGCAAGCCCGCCCGGTTCGGCGTCACCAAGGAGATGAAGGCCAAGGCCAAGGCCGACAAGAAGGCCGCGAAGGAGGGTGCAGCGAAATGAGCGAGGCTGTTATGAACAAGAAAGAGCCCGGCATTGCGCAGCTCACCATCATCCTGGGCGCGATCTGCCTGGTGTGCGCGCTGCTGCTGGGTCTGGTGAATATGATCACCGCCGACCCCATCAAGGCCGCCAAGCAGCGCAAGACCGAGCAGGCCATGGAGGCCGTGCTCCCCGCCGACTCCTATGAGAGCGTGGAGTACACCGGCGGCGACGCGCTGGTCAAGGCCGTGTATCAGGCCGGCGACGCCGGCTATGTGGTGGAGGTCACGCCCTCCGGCTTCGGCGGAGAGGTGGATCTGATGGTGGGCGTCGGCAGCGACGGCACCGTCACCGGCATTTCCGTCATCACCCATTCCGAGACCTCCGGTCTGGGCGCCAAGGCCAAGACCGACCCTGAGTGGGGCAAGCAGTTTATCGGAATGAGCGGCGAGGTCAAGGTGTCCAAGGACGGCGGCAAGGTCAACGCCATCACCGGCGCCACCATTACCTCCCGTGCGGTCTCCAGCGGCGTCACCGCGGCGCTGGAAGCCGTCCAGACTCTGGGTTAAGGAGGCGCGCATATGAACGTCAAACAGCAATTCAAAGAGGGTCTGATCACCCAGAACCCGGTTACCGTGCAGCTGCTGGGCATGTGCTCCACCATGGCCATCACCACCATGCTCTTCAACGGCATCGGTATGGGCCTGTCGGTGCTGGTAATCCTGACACTGTCCAATATCTTTATCTCCGCCCTGCGGAAGATCATCCCCGCCAAGATCCGTATCGCCTGCTACATCGTGGTCATCGCTACCTTCGTGACCATGGTGGACCTGATCCTGCAGGCCTTCGTACCCGCTCTGGCTGACAGCCTGGGCGTGTTCATCCCCCTGATCGTGGTCAACTGCATCATCCTGGGCCGGGCCGAGGCCTTTGCCTCCAAGAACAGCATCGCCGCCTCCGCCATCGACGGCATTGCCCAGGGCGTGGGCTACACCATCATCCTGGTGGTGATGTGCGTTATCCGCGAGTTCCTGGGCGCCGGCACCTTCGGCGCCGGCGTGCTGGGCAACAACGGCATCCGCATCCTGCCCGAGCAGTTCCCGGCCCTGGGCATGGCCCTGCCGGTGGGCGGCTTCCTGACCCTGGCGGTGGTCATTGCCTTCATGCAGTGGGCCCTGGCCCGTTCCGAGAAGAAAAAAGAGACTGAGGAGGTGGCGAAGTAATGGATATCACCAAGCTGCTCTCCATCGCCCTGGGGGCCATTCTCGTCAACAACTTCATCCTGTCCCAGTTCCTGGGCATCTGCCCCTTCATGGGCGTGTCCAAGAAGATGGACACCGCCCTGGGCATGGGCATGGCCGTCATCTTCGTCATGGGTCTGGCCTCCGCCGTGTGCTGGCCCATCAACGAGTTCATCCTGGTCAACCCCAAGCTCTTCCCCGGCGAGTTCAACCTGGGCTTCATGCAGACCATCGTGTACATCCTGGTCATCGCCTGCCTGGTGCAGTTCGTGGAGATGTTTTTGCAGAAGGCCATGCCCGCGCTCTACTCCGCGCTGGGCATCTACCTGCCCCTGATCACCACCAACTGCGCCG
The DNA here is from genome assembly GCF_052065415.1 of Pseudoflavonifractor sp. HCP28S3_F10. Taxonomy (NCBI): domain Bacteria; kingdom Bacillati; phylum Bacillota; class Clostridia; order Eubacteriales; family Oscillospiraceae; genus Pseudoflavonifractor; species Pseudoflavonifractor sp. HCP28S3_F10. Next base: position 24,195 of record NZ_JBQHUB010000032.1, read on the forward strand.
TGCTGGGCGTGGTGCTGCTCAACACCCAGAACCACTATAATTTCATCGAGAGCGTGGTGTACGGCGTTACCGGCGGCATCGGCTTCCTGCTGGCCATCGTGCTCTTCGCCAGTGTTCGTGAGCGCCTGGAGTTCTCCGAGTGCCCCAAGGCCTTTGAGGGCTTCCCCATCGCTCTGGTCACCGCCGGCCTGATCGCCCTGGCCTTCATGGGCTTTACCGGCCTGAAGATTTGGTAAGGGGGCGGAAGATATGACGTTAGGAATGATCGTTGCTGTGGCCGCTGTGGTCCTGCTGGTGCTGGGCGTTGTGTTCGGCCTGATCCTGGGCTTTGCCGCCAAGGTCTTCGCTGTGGAGAAGGACCCCCGTGAGGAGGCCATCGCCGGCTGCCTGCCCGGCGCCAACTGCGGCGGGTGCGGCTTCCCCGGCTGCTCCGGCTATGCCGCCGCTGTGGCGGCAGGCAAGGCGGCCACCAACTGCTGCGCCGCCGGCGGCGAGACCGTCGCCGCCAAGATCGCCGAGATCATGGGCGTGAAGGCCGAGGCCTCTGTGAAGATGGCGGCCCAGGTCCAGTGTACCGGCGGCTGCCGCGGCCATGAGCAGTATGAGTATGTGGGTATTCAGGACTGCGCCGCCGCGGCCCGTGTCCCCGGCGGCGGCCCCGCCGGCTGCTCCTTCGGCTGCCTGGGCTTTGGCACCTGTGAGTCTGTCTGTCCCTTTGACGCCATCCACGTGGTGGACGGCGTGGCCAAGGTGGACGTGGAGAAGTGCAAGGCCTGTAAGAAGTGCATCGACGTGTGCCCCCGGCACATCATCGTGCTGGCCCCCTACAAGACCAAGCGCCACGTGGCCATTACCTGCTCCTCCAAGGACAAGGGCGCCGATGTGCGCAAGGTCTGCGACAACGGCTGCATCGGCTGCGGCCTGTGCGCCAAGGCCTGCCCCAAGGAGGCCATCACGGTGGACAAAAATCTGGCCGTCATCGACTACGACAAGTGCGTGGGTTGCGGCCTGTGTGCCCAGAAGTGTCCCCGGAAGCTCATCACCGTGGACGGAAAGATCCCCGAGATCAAGCCTGCCGCCCCCAAGGCGTCCGGCGCAGAGCAGAAGTAGATACCGTGCAAAAAGGGTCCGTGCCGGAAGGCACGGACCCTTTTCGTTCAGAAAGCGACGCTTCCGATCAGCAGCCTCAGCCGTTCTGACCGGCGCCCAGCTCGAAGGAGTCACACTCGGTGGAGGCGCGGCTCTTCACGTTGGAGTCGGAGTGGCCCACCTTGATCTCGTTGAGGGTGCAGTAGTCGGTGGTGCAGTGGTGGGCGCAGCTGGACACGGAGCACTTGATGCTGTGATTGGCCTGGTCGTTCATAACACATTTCCTCCTTTGCGGTGATGGCTATAGTATGTCCATCGGGGAGGAAAGGATACCTGGGCGGTCAGTTTTTTTTCTCCATCCTCCGCAGGAAGGACCCGGGGAATGAAACGGCGGGCAAAGCGGCCCTTGCCCCGGGAACGGACATAGAAAAATCCGATGAAGGAAAAGACCAGTGCGCCGATGAAATTCACGAACAGGTCCTTCATGGTGTCCAGAATGCCGATGTCCAGATAGCCGCCCAGGCCCAGGGAGTGCTGCACGCCGTCGGCGGTGACCACGATGGTGTCGGTGATGCCGGAGATGGCGGTGGGCATATTCCCGCCGTGGGGATCCAGCATGACGGAGGAGATGGTATGTACCACCGTGTCCTTCTGCATGTCCAGGTGGAAGAATACGTCCATGGCGCACTCAAAGAACTCCCACAGCACACCGATGGTCATGGAGAAACAGAAGGCCATCAGGGCCAGGTACAGGGGCGAAAGGGAAAAAGAAAAGCGTTCATTGCGGTTGAGGATGTCCAGCATGGAGAAGCCGATGGCGGCGCAGAGGAAGCCGTTGAGAGTATGGAGCATGGTGTCCCAATAGGGGAAGGTGATATAGTATGCCCGGATCTCGCCCAGGATCTCCGCCGCGTAGATGAACAGGAGGATAATGACCTCCAGCGTGTCGGGCAGGTCGATGCGGATCTTGCGCTCGATGAAGCTGGGCAGCATGAACAGGATCAGCGTCAGGATGCAGAGGAAAACATTTTCAAAGTTCCGGTTGAAAAACTGGGCCACCATGACCAGGACCACCAGAAGGCGCAGGACCTGATACAGTCGGGCCAGACGGCGGTTCCCTGCAACATGAGCGGCTGGTATTTTCCGTTTGCTCATGGTTTTTCAGCCTCCTCCGCGGCAGGGAGCTGAAGGGCCAGCTTCCGGTATTCGGCGGCCGAGGCCCGCAGCGAGGCCCGCTCCTCATCCGTAAGAGCCCTGCGGACCTTGGCGGGGGAGCCCATGACCAGGCTGCCGGGCGGGATCACCGTGTTCTGCGTCACAAGCGCACCGGCAGCCACCAGACTGTCCTCCCCGATGACGCAGCCGTTGAGCAGGATGGCCCCCATGCCGATGAGGCAGCGGTCCCCGACGGTGCAGCCGTGGAGGATGGCGCCGTGGCCCACCGTGACGTCCCGCCCCAGAAGGAGGGGAAAGCCGGTATCGCAGTGAAGGGTGGCGTTGTCCTGGATATTGGAGCCGGCGCCTACCCGGATGGTGGCCATATCGGCCCGGATCACCGCGCCGTACCAGACGTTCACATCCTCTTCCAGTACCGCGCCGCCTGCCAGGACCGCGTTCCCGGCCAGCCGGGCCCGGGGATGCACAGAGGGCACAGCACCCTCAAAGGCTTTTAAGATCATAGGTCTGCCTCCGTTCTTTGGAACATAGCTATATTATAGTCTGCCGCCTGAGACAACGTCAAATCCTATTTTGCGGCGGCAGAGAGAAAGGAGGCGTTTCCCATGGATCTGCGGCGGAATCAGATCACGGTGGGAGAGCTGCTGGATAATCCCCGCTCCCGGGCCGTGATCCAAAGGCGGTTCCCCACGGCCCTCAAGCACCCGCTCCTGGGAGCGGCCAGAACGGTCACGCTGGAACAGATGCTGGCCTTTGCCGTGGCCTATCTCCCTCAGAAGAAAATCGACGAGGCCATGGAAGAGCTGAGAAGGGTCTGAGCAAGATCCCTCAGGGTCTGCCGGCGGGGACGCCCGCGGGCAGAAAAGGGAACCGCCGCGGACGGCAAGCCGTCTGCGGCGGTTCCTGCCGCCTGCGGGGTGCGGGCGCCCATGGTATAATAACCGCTTTGCGGCTATTATACCTGCTTTATGTCCCCATTGGCTCCCGGCTTGCGCCGGAATCGCCAAGGGATGACGCAGTATATCATTTCACTTTGCTTCATGGTATACTGGAGAAAATCCAAAGGGGGGACCGGTATGCAAAAACCAAAATGCCTGCGGCGGGGCGATCAGGTCGCCATTGTCTCCCTGTCCCGCGGGATGCTGGGTGAGACGGAGTTCATACACAAGTATTACCTGGCCAAAGAGCGCCTTGAGAAGGAGTATGGCTTGAACGTGGTCCCCATGCCCAACGCCCTGAAGGGGATCGACTATCTGTACCGCCATCCGGAGGCGCGGGCGCAGGACCTGATGGACGCCTTCCGCGCCCCTGAGATCAGGGCTGTGTTCAGCGCCATCGGCGGGGACGATACCATTCGACTGCTGCCCTACATCGACTTTGAGGTCCTGCGGGAGCATCCGAAGATCTTTACCGGCTTTTCCGATACCACTACCAATCACTTTATGATGTATAAGGCCGGGATGGTATCCTATTACGGGCTGTCCGTGATGAACAACTGGGCGGAATATGTGGCAATAAACGAGTACACCAGAGCCGCCATTGACCGGACCCTGTTCCACCCGGCAGAGGCCATGGACATCCCGTGCAGCGATTTTTGCAGCTACGACGGGGACAAGATATGGTGGAACGAGGAACACATGGACCAGCCCACGCCCCGCCGCCCCAATACCGGGTATGATATCATACAGGGGACGGGAAAAACTACCGGACGGCTGCTGGGGGGCTGCGCGGATGTGTTCCTTGAGCTGATGGGGACGGCACTCTGGCCGGCCCCGGAGGAGTGGGAAGGAAAGCTCCTGCTGATGGAGACCAGTGAATGTGATATGCCGGAGGACGTGCTCTGCTGGCTTCTGAGAGGCCTTCAGGCCCAGGGCATCCTGAATGCCGTCAACGGTATCGTGGTTGGGAAGCCTGCATTCCAGGACAAGGAGGAGCGTTACAGGAAGGTCTACAGGCAGGTCGTGGGCTTTGAGGCCGGGCGGCCGGACCTGCCCATCATCGGCAACGTCAATGTGGGACACGCCTACCCCATCGGCGTGTTCCCCCTGGGGCTGACCTATGAGATCGACTGCGGAAAGAAAACGCTGAAATTGCTGGAGCCTGCTACGGAGCAATAGATCTGTCGGAACCCGTTTGGCGGGGCATGGACGAAAGCCGTGCCCCGCCTGCTTTTTGCCGCCGGTCATGAGGTCCGGGGCCGGAAGAGGGGCAGCCGCCGGTACCAGCGCAGGGCGTCGGTGGAGCCCTCCCGGCGGAGCACGTAAAAAGTAAAGCCGGTATCCAGGGCCAGAAAGAGAAGCGCGGGGATCAGCGCCCCGGAGGGGATGACTTCCACAGCCTGGGAGACGGCGGGGTGGACGGCGTGGACCAGCACGGCGCCCAAAAGACCCCAGAACAGGGAAAAGAGAAGGCAGATCCGGCCCCGGATATGAAAGGGAAGATGGCTGTAGTCCCAGAAGGAGACATGGAAGAGCCGGTCGTAAAAGAGCGACACGAGATACTCCGCCCCGGTGGCGGCGCCGGCGGCGCAGAGGATGAGAAGGAGCGGACGGCTCTTGACGGCGGAGGGCAGGGCCAGTATGGCCAGGGCGCCAAGGCCGTACACCGGGCACAGGGGCAGGAAATAGAAGCACTTCCGGTCCCGCTTGGGATGATGGGTCACCCGGGCAAACAGGACCTCCAGAAGAAATCCCAAAAAGCTGTATACCATAAAAAACCAGAACCAACGCATCACGGCCGCCTCCCGCTGCTTTTTGTCTAGCATGACCGGGAGCGGGCAAAACATACACGCGACATTTTGGCAAAAAGGAGACGGAAAAATAGCGGCGGATTCTTGTGAAGCGGGAAAAAATGTGGTAAGATAATACGAAAAAAATATAGTAGGAATGGAGAAGATGGGCATGCGGCATCTGATCGATTTTGGAGATCTGTCACGGGCGGAGTGGGAAGCGCTGTATAAAAGTACCAGTGCTATTATTGACCACCCCGCCGATTTTATGGATGCGTGCAGGGGCCGCGTAGCCTCCACGCTGTTCTTTGAGCCCTCCACGCGCACGAATTTTTCCTTCCAGACCGCCATGCTCCGGGTGGGCGGCACGGTATTTGGCTTTGCCGATCCCAAATCCTCCTCGGTAGCCAAGGGCGAGTGCCTGAAGGACACCATCAAGATGGTGTCCGGCTATGCGGACGTGGTCATCATGCGCAATCCCCGGGAGGGCGCGGCCAAGGCGGCCTCGCTGTACTCCGATGTGCCCGTGATCAACGCCGGCGACGGCGGCCATATGCACCCCACCCAGACCACCACTGACCTGACCACCATCACCCGCCTGCTGGGCGGCGTGGACGGTATCTCCATCGGCCTGTGCGGCGATCTGAAGAACGGCCGCACCGTCCACTCCCTCATCAAGGCGCTGGCCAAGTTCGACAATGTGAAATTCTACCTCATTTCTCCCCGTGAGCTGGCCATCCCCGAGTATATCCGGGCGTTCATGAAGGAGAAGAACCTGTGGAGCGTGGAAGTCACCGGCCTGGAGAACGTCATCCCCCAGCTGGACGTGCTCTATATGACCCGTATTCAGCGGGAGCGCTTTGTAGACCCCCTGGAGTACGAGCGGAACAAGGGCATCTATGTGCTCACCAAGCGCAAGCTGGAGCGGGCCCGCAAGAACATGCTGGTCATGCATCCCCTGCCCCGTGTGGACGAGATCGCCCTGGACGTGGACGACGATCCCCGGGCGGCCTATTTTGAGCAGGCCCGGTACGGCATGTTCTCCCGCATGGCGCTGCTGGCCGACCTGGCCAACCAGCCCCGGATGCGGCCTGAGCCGGTGGAGATCGGCACCACGCCGGTGTGCTCCAACCCCCGCTGCATCACTCAGACCGACCCCTACCTGCCGCCGCTGGTCAAGCAGAACGGCGGCGTGGACTGCTGCGCCTACTGCGACGCGGCGCTGCACTGAGCAAATATCCGTTAAATGGACAGGCGCGGAGGGGTGTCCCTCCGCGCCTGTTTTTTGCGGTGTAACAGCTCAGGGCTCCAGCTTTGCGGCCCAGTCGGCCTCTTTGAAGCCTACCAGCACGAAATCCTCCGCGATGAGCATGGGACGCTTAACCAGCATACCGTCTGAGGACAGAAGAGCAAGCTGCTCATCTTCGCCCATGGAAGGGAGACGGTCCTTCAGCCCCAGGGCCCGGTATTGCAGGCCGCTGGTGTTGAAGAAGCGCCGGAGAGGAAGTCCGCTGCGCCGGTGCCATTCGGTCAGTTCCTGAATGGTGGGATTGTGCTCCTTGATGTCCCGCAGCTCGTAGGCGATACTGCGGCTGTCCAGCCAGGCCTGTGCTTTTCGGCAGGTAGAGCATTTGGGGTAGCAGAGAAAGGTCATGTTCATCACTCCTTTACAGCTCATACTGTAACGAAAGAAAGGCGGATTTGCAAGTGCCTTTGGAAAAAAGGGATGAACGGCTCAAAACAGGAAGAAATATACTGTATTAGTTCCATAAAAAACGAAATCAGAAGGAAATAGAATTAGAGAAAATAGACAAATGACTATTGACGAATCTGAAAAAAGTATTATAATTTATATATGACTATAGGAGTCGGAGCCACGGCTCCCAGCGTCATGGACCAGTCAGGAAGATCCGAAAAAACCTCCATTCTGCATCGGGTCTGCGCATAGATACACGCCGCGGAACAGTCCTCCGGGGCGTGTATCTATGTGCCGGAAAAAAGAAATTGAAATTTTCACTTTACAAACAATCTGATTACTGCTATAATAGTCGGGCAATGGATAAGTTGCCATATGCGTCCGTAGTTCAATTGGATAGAGCGTCAGATTCCGGTTCTGAATGTTGGGGGTTCGAGTCCCTTCGGGCGTACCAAAGAAGAATAATCCGAACCTTATCTCAGTAGGAGATGGGTTCGGATTATTTTTGCTTTTGGGAGGATATTATGGATAAGATTATCTCTTGCGAATTCAATATCGACACCGCCTGTGTCGAGGTCAAATATGCCGACGGCAGCATGATCTCCGTTGACTGCACCTTGGTAGAAGCCGAGGTTGCGCGGGATATGTACGAGAGCAGCGAACTGGAATGGCTGGTGTATAATGCACCAGTTGAATATGTGAACCTACTGCTCCACGGGGATGTTTGTGAGTATCTCAGGAATGTGACGGAGTATCATCCCTTTGAGAACTGATATCGTATTCCAGAGGGATCTCACAAGAGACCTAAATGCCATTTTCCAATCTTGGATAATCCAAGATTGGAAAAACTTAAACTGGAAAATGACACACAATTAAATACTTAATAATCAAATACTGATCTATCAATCATTCATTCTATTAAGAGGGACACGGAATGAACGGCGGACAGAATTTGAGGATTCACGCATTTGGAACGCCTGTTTTGGACATCCGAAGGTAATTGTATTCCCGGATCAAAAAAGTGTCCCAGAAGCCTTGCTATCAGCCGTTTTTTCACCCCCGAAATGCGTGAGTGGAAGTACCTTCGGCATGAGAAAAGGTGCCGCCAAGCTGGCGGCACCCTGTGCGATTACTTACTTGCTTTTCACTGCCTTTCCTTCCGTCTGTTCCGCTTCACGCTGAGCCAGCCACTCCCGGAACTCCCGCTGGCCTTCTTCGCTTTTGTAGTAGGCGAGGATGTCGGGGAGGATGCACCGGGCGATGTGCTCGATTTCGTGCTGCGGAATACCGGAATTGTTGATGAGCTTCTTCTTGCGGCCCAAGCTGGTTGTTCCCTCCGGTTTGATATGAAATTTTTAAGGTGCAGTTGTGGACGGGCGGACGATCTGTGCTGACGGCATGACTCCTTTCTCAAGAAACGGAAAATGCAGACGCTTGTCAAGTCTATGGCTTGATGGGCGTCTGCATTTTTCACTCCTGTATTATATCACATCGGGAGAGGGTGTCGATAGCATGGGAGGGGATTGTGGTGTCAACATTTTGGAGCAAAAAGCTGTTGTGCCACAATTCTATTGGGATAAGGATATTGTATTCCCACTTTGAAAACCGCCCGTCTGATGTTGACAAGGTGGTTTTCTCCGCATTTAGAACCCGATTTTCGGCTTCCGAATATACCTATATCGCCCATCCTAAAAATGGAGAGAAAAAGCCGTTGCGCCGCAACGACTTTTTGAGGCCTAAATGCGTGAGTTGCGGTGCAGTCAGGCTTCTGCTTCCCGCAGGCGTTCCACAACGCTCTGTTTCACGGCGTGACGGTACATAATTGCTGGAATGACATAGCCCAGCAGAGCGAAAACGGGAAGCGCCAGCAAGACGGGACGATAGTAAAGTGTGCGCTGAAGAACCAGAACATGGTTTCCAGAAGACTGTCCGCCAAGGGATTGAGCAGCATGGAAAGAGCCAGCGCAGTGCCGGCAGCGCCTAAGGAATAGAAGTTGATAAAGGGTCAATTCCAATCGGAAAGCCCTTTGGTCAGTATTGCAAGAAATTCCGCAGGTTTTGGTACGGAGTTGAATGAATAGCCAGCCATTTGCTCCAGTGTATGCTGAGAGGTTTTCCAGGTACGATGGAGCGCCGTCCGGATATTCCGCTCCACTGCCTTCCAGTTGGTGCCGCATCTTCTGGCTGTTTCGGGGTAGAGCCACTTTGTTACCTGGCACAGGGACTCCGGTTCCTGCGAGGCAATCTCCAGCGCGATCGTCATTTGCCGGTATCCGGTATAATTTGCAGTTAATCCAATTGAGTATAGCAGTTTTTGGACTCTCATATCCATAATTTCAGCCTCCTAATCTGTCTTTTTCATGTGACGCCTTAACTGTTTGAATATTCCCGGTGGTCCTGGTGGCACAGAACCCGGGGTTTTACATTTCCTTGTGCTAATAGTAAAATCTGTATAAGCTTATTTGCTTTATATCATCCAAGATTTGGAGCGATATGTCACCGCACCAGATAATCTTCCACCACAACGGATGGTTACCGCTGAGTTGGCCAGAAGGCTTGGGGTGGGCGCGCAGATATTGCCCATGTCGAATCAGAAAATACGCACTGTTATTATTTCTGGAGAAGAGAGGCTTCCTTTTCAGACTTATTTTGTCCGTCGTGGCTGCCAGCCTCCTGTGGATGATATACACTTTTCCGGAATTAAACAAGCGCTTCCTGCTCCGGGCGTCCTTCAGGCGATTCTGGAAGCCAATATTGTCTTGCTGGGACCCAGTAATCCATTTGTCAGCATCGGAACTATTCTGGCGGTTCCAGGGATACGAGAGGCACTGAAAAGTACTGCCGGAAAAGTTGTTGCCGTAAGTCCTATCGTAAATGGAAAGGCTTTGAAGGGACCAGCTGCCCGGATGCTGCGCGGCAGAGGGATGGAAGTGTCCCCGGCGTCAGTTTGCCGGCTATATGAAGATTTCATGGATTTGTTTATTGCTGATATACAGGACGAAGCCTGCAGAGATTCATTGGAAGCCACAGGTGTCCCGTTTTCTTTTTGCGATACAGTAATGACTGCGGAGACCGACCGCGTGCGGATGGCCGCTGAGGTCTTAAAGCTTTGTCTGTGAAAAGCAACCAAGATGCCAAAGCACACGAGGTTGCCAGACTGTCATCCGGCAATGAGGACAGCACCGTCAGCCGTCTGAGATACTCTGAAAACCATATTGTCCTTTGTTTATTGAGGGTACAGTAGGAAGGAACAAAAAGCAGACAGCAGAATATATCCGAAATCAGCTGGAATCAGACCAGTTGGAGGATTAGCCGGGACAGAAAGAATTTATTTGCTGATCTGTTGACGGATTGCAAGGACAAGAAGGCATAAAGAAGCCTCTTAAGGGGGAAACCCGTGAAAGAAATGCGGTTGGCAAACCTTTCAGGACCCCTTAAGAGGCTTCATTTGTACATGCTATTATAATGCGTACTGAACAAAGCCGCAAGCCTTGAAAGCCAAGGCTTTCAAGGCTCATTAGCTTTGTTCAAGTGCAAGGTTTTTGGACTAAATTGTCCAAAAACCTTG
>NZ_JBQHUB010000033.1:0-33734 GCF_052065415.1 Pseudoflavonifractor sp. HCP28S3_F10
GGCCGCGCCCCTCCCCCACCCGGGTGGGCGGCCGGAAGGGCGCCACCGGGCGCCAAAATAAGAAACACCCCCCCGGGGGCCCCCCAACCCCGCCCCCCCCCGCCGTTTCTTATTTTGATGGGGTGATCATGCCTGAAGGTCCTCCGGACGGTCCACGTCGGAGAGCTCCCGGGGGTGGCAGGCGTCCACCAGCAGCAGCCGTTCCGGGTGGCGGCGGATGATCTGCCCGCCGCCGGCGTCGCCGGTAAGGGCGAGCAGGTCGGGAAAGCAGTCGGCGGGAAAGACCGCGGGGTTGCCCCGCCTGCCTTCCGCGGCCAGGGCGCAGATGCGGCCGGGATGGGCCCGGAAGGCGGAGAGCAGCCGCGCCACCGACTCCGGCGTGAGCCAGGGTTGGTCGCTGACGGCGAATAGTACGCCCTCCATCCCCTCCATGGCCGCAGTCCCCAGCCGCACCGAGGCCGAGATGCCCTGGGCGGCCGCTTCATTGAGGATGGGGGTAAAACCGAAGCCGGGGGCCATGGCGAGCACCGCCTCATACTGGCTGACCACTACACGGTGGGCAAAGGGGAGAGCGGCATAGGTCTCCATGGCCCGGCGGACCAGGGGCACGCCGCCGGCCGGGGCCAGCAGCTTGTTGGAGCCGAAGCGCCGGCCGAAGCCCGATGCCATCAGGACACATCCGATGTCCATGCCTTATCTCCAGAACTGGGAAGGTCCGCGGGAGACGTACTTGCCCAGGCCCTCCTTCACCACTTTTCCGTCCTCCACAGCTACCTCGCCGCCCAGAAGGACGGTCTCAGTGCGGCCGGCCATCTCCATACCCTCATAGGGCGTGTAATCCACATTCTGATATTGATGGGCTGCACTGATACGCCAGGTATAATCCGGATCAAAAATTACGATATCGGCGTCGCTGCCCACAGCCAGCGTGCCCTTTTGGGGGAACATGCCGAAGAGCTTGGCGGGCCGTTCGGAGAGGGCCTTCATCATCTGCAGCAGGTCGATGTGGTCGGCCTTTACGCCAAATGTGTACATGAGACAGGGACGGTGCTCGGTGCCGGGGATGCCGGGAGGGATAGCGGAGAAGTCATCCTTGCCCAGCTGCTTGGTGGTGGCATAGTTGAAGGAGCAGTGGTCGGTGCCGATGGTGTCGATATCGTCGTTGCCCAGGGCCTCCCACAGGGCGTCCACGTCATCCTGCTTGCGCAGGGGCGGGGAGAAGACGAATTTGGCGCTCTCGAAGCCGGGGAGCTGATATTTCTCATCGGTGAGGGTGAAGTACTGGGGGCAGGACTCCAGATAGAGGGGCTGCCCGTGGGAGCGGGCCAGCAGGGCGGCGTCCAGGCCCCGCTGGGTGGAGAGGTGGACCACGTTCACCGGATAACCGGCCTGCTCGGCCAGGGCCAGCCAGCGGTTGACGGCCTCGGCCTCGATGACGGCGCTGTGGGCCAGCGGATGGGAGGCGGGGGAGAGCTTGCCGGCGGCCTTCAGCTCGGCGATGGACTCGTCGATGAGGTCACCGTTTTCGCAGTGGCAGCCCACCACGCCGCCCTCCTGCCCCACGGCCTTGATGACCTCGTAGGCCACCCGGTCGGAGATGCGCATGCCGTTGTAGGCCAGATAGACCTTATAGGAGGTCACGCCCTGCTCGGTCATGCGGGGCAGTTCATCCCGGATGCGCTGGTCCCAGTCTACGATGGTCATGTGGAAGGAGTAGTTGCAGGAGGCATGGCCGTCGGCCCGGGCATGCCACTCGTCCAGGGCGGACTGGAGGGAGCAGCCGTGCTCCGGCTCGGCAAAGTCCAGCACGCAGGTGGTGCCGCCGGCTAGGGCGGCCCGGGTGCCGGTCTCCCAGTTGTCGGCAGTCTCATTGATGAGGCCCTTATTCATCTCAAAATGGGTGTGGGTGTCGATAAAGCCGGGAAAGACCAGCTTGCCGGAGGCGTTGATGACCCGGCTGTCCCCGACGGGCAGGCCGGCGCCCAGCTCAGTGATCTTCCCCTGGTCCACGCGCAGATCGGCTTTGGCAGGACCGTCCGGCAGGATCAGGGTGCCGTTTTGGATGAGGATGGACATATGAAAACCTCCTTGTAAGAATAAAAGTACCGTGGAGCCCTGAGGAGAGGTCCTTTTCGTGGACCATGAAAAAGGGCGGGCCACATCCATTTGGATGTGGCCCGCCTTTCAGGGCTACGTTACAGCCAGTTCCCGCACTATTCTATCACACCGGGACACTGAACGCAACAGTTCAATGGATACAAAGACAAAACTCAGGGGTTGATGCCGTTGGCCTTGAAGGCACTGAGCAGGGCGTCCATGTCGGGCTTGACCAGCATGGGTTCGCCGGCGGCCCTGATGCCGTTGGCCACGTCCTTCAGGCCGTTGCCGGTGACCACGGAGACCACCGTGGAGTCGGGGTCCAGCAGGCCCAGCTCCAGAGCCTTCTTCACGCCGGCGGTGCCGGTGACGCCGGCGGGCTCGCCAAAGACGCCCTGGGTCCGGCCCAGCAGGCGCATGGCGGCCAGGATCTCGTCATCGCTGACGTTGATCACCAGACCGTTGGACTCCCGGATGGCCATAAGGGCCTTGTCGGCGTTGCGGGGCACGCCCACAGCGATGGAGTCGGCCAGGGTGTTCTCCTCCATGGGCTGCCAGGGGGTGTCGGTCATGATGGCCCGGTTCAGGGGGCAGCAGCCCTCGGCCTGGACGCTGATGAGCCGGGGCAGCTTGTCGATAAAGCCGATATTGTACAGGTCCTTCAGGCCCTTCCAGGCGCCGGCGATGGTGCAGCCGTCGCCCACCGAGAGGGCGATGTAGTCGGGCACCTGCCAACCCAGCTGCTCCATGATCTCCAGGGTGACGGTCTTTTTGCCCTCGGACAGGTAGGGGTTGATGGCGGCGTTACGGTTGTACCAACCCCACTTTTCAATGGCGGCCTTGGAGAGCTCGAAGGTGTCCTCATAGGAGCCGTCCACGCTGATGACGGTGGCGCCGAAGATGCGCAGCTGGGCCACCTTGCCCTTGGGGGCCCGGGAGGGCACGAAGATGTAGGTGGGGATGCCGGCGGCAGCGGCGTTGCCCGCCAGGGAGGAGGCGGCGTTGCCGGTGGAGGAGCATGCGATGGTGGTGGCGCCGGCCTCACGGGCCTTGACCACCGCCATGGCGGAGGCCCGGTCCTTCAGGGAGGCGGTGGGGTTCTGGCCGTCGTCCTTCACATACAGGGTCTTGAGCCCCAGGGCCTTGGCCAGGTTGTCGGCCTTGTACAGGGGGGACCAGCCCACCCGCAGGGGAGTGGGAGCGGAATCGGGCTCCACGGGCAGCAGGGGACGGTAGCGCCACATGGACTGCTCCCGGTTCAGGGAGAGGACGCCCTTGTTGAAGGTGGACTTGATGTAGTCGTAGTTGTAGACGATATCCAGGATACCGCCGCACTCGCAGGTGGTGGTGTTGGGGGTGGCCTCATACTCCTTGCCGCACTTGACACACTTGGCGTATCTGACATTCTTTAACAACAGAATGACCTCCTTAAACGAAAGACCGGCGGACGGGCCAAGCCCGCCCGCCGGTCGGATGGTTGAAGATGGGGGTAAGGCTTACAGGGCCTTCAGCAGGCCGGTGGCCTCGTTGAACTCGTTGATGAGCTCGTCCAGATCCTTGGCCTGGGCGTGAACGGCGTCCCAGGTGCCCTTGGTGTCGTACCACAGGGCGTTCAGGTCCTTCACGTCGCGGGCCTGCTGCTCCACCCAGGTGTAGTACTTCAGGTTGTGGATGCGCTTGCGGTCGGTGTAGGTCAGCTCCATCATGCTGTCGGTCTTGAGGCCCAGCATGTGCAGGTTGTGATCCAGAGCGGCCTCGTGGACGTTGTAGGCGCCGTGGGCCTCGTTGAGCTCCTCAATGCGGCTCTGGTACATGACGGCAGAGTCGGTGAGGACGGTGGCCACCACGTCATGCTCGGTGAGCTCGTAGTACTTGGCCATCTTGATGCAGCACAGCACGTTGGCGATGCCGGAGATGCCCAGCCAGGTCAGCTTCTCGATGAGCTCGTCGGAGAGACCCAGCTCCTCCTTCAGGTACTTCTGGCCGTCGGGCGTGTTGAACAGGCGCAGCAGGCGCTGAGAATCCTCGTCATCGATGGCAATGGCCATGTCGGTGTTCTTCACGTTGTGGATCCAGGGGATGTGCTTGTCGCCGATGCCCTCGATGCGGTGGCCGCCGAAGCCGTTGTCCAGGATGGTGGGGCACTGCAGGGCCTCGCCCACGCCCAGCTTCAGATGGGGATAGCGCTCCTTGAGCAGGTCGCCGGCGGACATGGTGCCGGCGGAGCCGGAGGTGAAGCAGGCGCCGGCAAAGTTGTCGCCGGGGCGCTTGATGGCCTCATACAGGTCGGCCAGGGCGTAGCCGGTGACATTATAGTGCCACAGGGGGTTGCCCATCTCCTCAAACTGGTTGAAGATCATCATGGTGGGATCCTGCTTGAGCTCCCAGGTCTTGTCGAAGATCTCCTTGACGTTGGACTCGCAGCCGGGGGTGGCGATGACCTGGCCGGCGATCTTGCTCAGCCAGTCAAAGCGCTCCTTGCTCATCTCGGCGGGCAGGATGGCCACGGAGTCGCAGGCCAGCAGCTTGGAGTTGAAGGCGCCGCCGCGGCAGTAGTTGCCGGTGGAGGGCCAAACAGCGTGATGATAAGTAGCGTCGAACTGGCCGGTGACCAGGCGGGGGGCCAGGCAGCCGAAGGAGGCGCCAACCTTATGGCAGCCGGTGGGGAACCACTTGCCGGCCATGGCAACGATGCGGCAGGGCACGCCGGTCAGGGAAGAGGGGAGCTCCACATAGTTGGGAACGGCCTGATAGCCGCCGCCGAACTCCTTGGCCTCGTTCTTCCAGGTGATGCGGAACAGGTTCAGAGGATTGACGTCCCACAGGCCCACGTCCTTCAGCTTGGCCTGGATCTTCTCGGGGATGGTCTCGGGGTTCTGCATCTGAGAGATGGTGGGGATGATGACGTTATTCTCACGGGCCTTCTTAATGTTGTGGTCCAAACCTTCGCGGTTGATGGAAAGATCAATCATAATCCATATCCTCCTTAAATATAAGGTGCCAGCAGTGCTGCCATTGAAGTAATCATATCATATAGTGAAAATAAATCAAGGGGGAACTTGGGAACGCAGACTGGATGGTTTGCATATAAAAAAGAGAAAAAATGAAACAATATGATTTAAATATGACAATAATTATGGAAAAATAGAATAAAATAACTACAATTTATGGGAAACGTCGATTTTGCGGAATGGGAACAAAAAATGAAGAAAGGCGGGGTGCGGCAGGGGACCGTCCGTACCGGGCGAAACCCGCAGGGGATCTGTCGGTCCCGGGGCGACAGGGAGAAGAAAAGCGCCCCCCAAAAGGAGGGCGCCTGGAAAGGGGGAAACAGCCTACGAACCGGCACTGAGCTGGAGGTGGGTAACGAGGACGGCGTCCAGACCCAGGTCTTTCAGCACCGCCAGCGTGTCGGAGGCGGTGGTCTGGAGGCCGATGGTGATGGTGTAGGTGTCAGATCTCAGCTGGGGGTCGCTGTTCTGCCCATAGGCGGAGAGTCGGTCGGCGCGCTGGAAGGTGAGGGCCAGGTCGTTGTAGTAGCAGGTCTCATAGCGCTCCATGTCCTCCAGCAGGAAGCGGCGGCCCAGCCGGCCGGCATCAAGGTCGGAGTGCACGGCGGACAGAAGGGATTCCAGAGAGCCGGTGGAGACAAAGAGGTCCTCTCTGTCGGGGGCGGTGATGGTGGCGCTGATGAGACGGTCCCCCTCCCGGTAGGAGCCGGAGAAATAGGCCTGATCCGCCACGCCGGGGGCGTTGACAAGGGCCTCCAGCCGGGCGGCTGGGCTGTCGGGGTCGTCCAGCAGTTCCCGGGAAATGGGGATGGAATAGCTCCGCTCCAGCACGCCGCCGTCCTTGAGGGTGTAGCGCAGGGAGAAGGAGGCGGAGGACAGCTCCTCCACGTCTATCGTCCCGTAGGGAGAGTCGACTGTGGTCCAGTTGTAGTCCCGGGACTGGGACTCCAGGGCGTCTTTCTGCCCGACCACCGCGCTGTGCAGGGCGACAGCCTGGGCGATCTCCGCCGGGTCGGTAAGAGAGGCGGGGAGGTTGAAGCTGTCATAGGGGGCGGGGGAGCCCATCAGGTCCACCTGGACCTGGGCCACCTGTTCGGCGGCGGGAATCCGGGTTTCGTATCCGGTCAGGTCGAATTCCAGGACGCAGGCCGCCGCGATAAGGGCAAGGGAGAAGCCCACAGCCCCTTTCCAGTTTCCCCGGAAAACCCGGAAGGTCTTGCGCAGGAGCATCTCGGCCACAAAGTAGCCCAGCGCGCCGGCAAAGAGCAGGAAGAGGAGCAGGGACCAGACGCTGTCGGTGTCAGTGTCGAAAAACAGGCTCCACAGAAAAGTACCCAGGGCCACGGCGGAGCAGAAGGCCACGCCGTATTTGAAAATGGGCCGCACCCAGGACACCGACACCACATCGCCGGCGCTCTCGATGTGGCGGCGGCGGTAGGCCAGCAGGGCCAGCGCCGCCAGGGCCAGAGCGGCCAGCCCGTAGGCAAAGACGGACGGCAGCCCGGTCAGCCGGTAATCGGGGGCGCCGGTGGAACGCAGGGTCTCACAATAGCGCAGGAGCGGGGTCAGCCAGGAGACCAGGGGGTGGTCCACAATGGTCCTGGAGAAGGGGAAGCCGAAGAGGAAAAGGGAGGCCATGGCCTCAAACAGCCAGCACAGAGCCAGGACCAGGAAGTTGAGGATAACGTAGAAGGCTGGGAGGGCCATGATGTGGCCGGTGAACATGGCGCAAAACACTGCGAAGGAGTAGAAGAACAGGGACATGAGGGCCTGACACCAGGCCCAGAGGAACACGGAGGTCAGGTCCGCCCCGCAGCCGGCGTAGAGCTGGGCGGGCACAGTGAGCAGGGCCACCCCGGCGATGGGAAACAGGAAGAAGCACAGGCCGGAGAGGTAGTTGGTGAGAAAGAGCCCTTCCCGCCGGATGGGCAGGGCGTGCATCATCCCGGCGGGGCGGCTGTTGTAGAGATAGGAGAATACCGCCATGGCCGCCAGAATGCCGAAGACGAAGGAGACGCCGGCGCCGATGGGGATGAGCTCCACCACAAAGCCCCGGGGATAGAAGGAGCCGGGGGAATACCGGAAACGGCCCGTGCCGCCCATGGACAGGAAGGGAGCAGTGAGCATCAGGAACCAGACGGCGCCGTACAGGGCCCAGATGGGCCAGAACCGGGTCAGGTTTTTCCGGAACAGGGTGGGGCTGAACCAGGCGTGGGGGCGGAGCGGCTTAGAGCACGATGTCGCGGACGGCATAGTCCTCACCTCCCAATTCATAGATAAAGATCTCCTCCAGGGTCAGGGGCAGAGCCTCCATCAGAATGGGGGCGTAGACTGCCAGGCGGTTGGTGACCTCGGTGGCCCTGCCCCGGACGATAAGGGTATGGATGCGGCCCACTTGGGATACGTGGAGGACCTGCAGGTCGTCGGGCAGCGTGGGCATCTCCCGCTCCTGAAAGACCACCTGCATCTTGACGATGTTGCCCTGCAGGTCGTCCAGGGAGCGCTGGATGAGCACCCGGCCGTGGGACAGGATGCCCACATGGTCGCAGACGTCCTCCAGCTCCCGCAGGTTGTGGGAGGAGACCAGCACCGTGGTGCCGTACTCGGCCACGTCCCCCATGAGCAGGGACCAGATCTGCCGGCGCATCACCGGGTCCAGGCCGTCCACCGGCTCGTCCAGCACCAGCAGGTCGGGCCGGCAGCACAGGGAGAGCCAGAAGGCGGACTGCTTCTGCATGCCCTTGGACAGGCGGCGGATGGGTTGTTTTTCGTTCACAGTGGTAAAGACGTCCTTGAGGGCCTCGTACCGGGCCATGTCGAACCGGGGATAGAAGCCCCGGTAAAACTTCATCATGTCCCGGGTGGAGGCCGAGAGGAAGGCGTAGAGCTCGTCGGGGATGGAGGCGATGCGGGCCTTTGCCGCCGGGTTTTCATACACCGGCTCCCCCTGGAGTAGCACCTGCCCCGCGTCGGGCCGGTAGACGCCGGTGATGTGGCGGAGTATGGTGGACTTGCCCGCGCCGTTGGGGCCCACCAGCCCGTAAATGGCGCCGTCGGGCACCTCCATGGACAGGTCGTCCAGGGCGCGGAACCCGTCAAATGTTTTGGTCACGTGGTCTGCGGTGATCAAAGTGTTCCCTCCCCTCGTATATGGCCGGCAGTCTGAAGACGGTCGGCCAGTTCGCCGGGCGAAACGCCCAGAAAGATCAGCTCGGCGGCGGTCTGGTCAAAGCGGAAGAGCAGGTCGCTGCGCCGCTGGCAGTGGATGTCGTCCGGCGGAGCGGCAAAGCAGCCCTTGCCCGCCACGGCGCGGAGATAGCCCTCGGCCTCCAGGGCCTCATAGGCCCGTTGGATGGTGTTGGGGTTGATGGCCAGCGAGGAGGCCAGCGCCCGGACCGAGGGCAGCTTGTCGCCGGGCTGGATGGCCCCTGTTACCACCAGGCGGCGCAGGCCGTCCTTCACCTGTTCGTAGATGGGACGGGCGTCCCGGTAATCAAGTCGGATCATGGCAGATTCCCTTCCCTGATGAACTGTATGAAATGGATTGGTACAGTCAGTATATACGAGCGGGGAAGGAAAATACAAGGCGCCAAACCTTACGATTTTCTGACGTTTTGGGAAAGAGAAAAAAAGACCTGTGTACTCCGCTGAAAAAAAGAACAGAAATTTCACAAAACGACATGACAATTGGGCATACAGGCACTATAATGGAAAACAGGACCTCTGTGAGGGCCTGAACACGCGCGAGAGGTGATCCCCATGGTTTTTCTGAGCGAAGAGAATTGGAGCGGCTTTCTGAGCTGCGTGGACGATCTGCTGGGGACGGAAGAGGTGCGCTCCATGCGCGCCATCCCCCATCACCCGGGCTGCAACTGCTATGAGCATTCGGTTTTTGTGGCCTATGTGGCCTTCCGCGTGGCGCGCCGCTATGGGCTGGATTACCGGATGGCCGCCCGCTGCGGCCTGCTCCACGACCTGTATCTCTACAATGCCCGTGTCAAGGGCAGCCATCCGGGCAATCAGTGCTTTGACCATCCGGTGGCGGCGGTGAGGAACGCCCGCATCCTCTGCGGCGGCCTCACCGATCAGGAGGAAAACATCATACTCTCCCACATGTGGCCCCTGGCCAGGCGGCGGCCCCGCAGCATGGAAGCGGCGGTGGTCAACCTGGCGGATAAGCTGTGCGCCACAGCGGAGGTGGTCCAGATCTGGCGCAGGATGCGGATGCGCCGTCTGGTCGCGGCCTGATACCGGGAGAATGTGAGGGGGACCCGGCCCGGGTCCCCTCTTATTTTTTACCGCTTTCCCGCCGCGGCGCGGACCGGAGCGTGGTGATGTTGTAAAGAAGCGGTAAGAAAATGAAAAGAGAATTGTGCAATCGTATGAGAAGTGCCGAAAACTGCGGCTTATGAAAAAATAGAGGTGCATTTCCAGGGGCACTTTGATATAATCGTTTTGAATAAAGGAGTGTGACCGCATATATGGAAACCGCGGGTGCTGTTGTGTTTCTTCCCCGGGAGGGGAATCGGAAGAGCCTGATGCTGGAGGACGTTCTGTTCGATCCGGCGGCGGTGTGGCTGGTGCGCGCCCTGGAGCAGGGCGGTGTGGACCGTTTTCTGGTGGTCTGCCATCAGGACGACCGGGAGGAGGCCGCGGGGTGCTTCCCGGAGGGGACCGGGTTCATCACCACCGGCACCGACGGCGCCTCTGAACGGCTGGGCGCCTTCCTGCGGGAACGGGAGGGCCGCGTGGTCGTGGTGACCCGGCCGGTACAGATGAGCGCCGCTCAGGTGAAGCAGCTGCTGGGTGACAGTGTCTCCGGGCCGCTGGATGACAAGGAGACCGGTGTCTGCCGGATCGACGCCGCCGCTCTGGCTGCCGCTCTGGACGAGGGGATGCCCATCGAGGGGGCGCTCAGAGCCAGGGCCGACAAGCCCAACGGCCGCAGCGTCTGGTTCCAGGGCGCCCGTCCTCTGCACGGCGACTGGAGCAGCCGGGTGGAGACTGAGCTGCTGGCCCGGAACGAGAGCGCCGTGCGCCTGATGGAGGCCGGCGTGCGGATCCTGGACCCCAATAACGTATATATCGGCCCCCGTGTGGAGGTGGGCGAGGGCAGCGTGATCCTGCCCGGCACCATCCTCCGGGGCCGCACCATCATCGGCGAGAACTGCGAGCTGGGCCCCAACACCATGATCCGGGACTGCACCATCGGTGACCGGGTGACGGTCAACGCCTCCCAGCTCAACGAGAGCACCGTGCTCTCGGGTACCAAGGTGGGCCCCTTCGCCTATGTCCGGCCCAACTGCCATGTGGGCCATGACGTGAAGGTGGGCGACTTTGTGGAGCTGAAGAACTCCACCATCGGCGATGGGACCAAGATCTCCCACCTGACCTATGTGGGGGATTCCGACGTGGGCAGCCATGTGAACTTCGGCTGCGGCACCGTGACCGTGAACTACGACGGCATTACCAAATACCGCACCACCATCGGGGACAATGCCTTCATCGGCTGCAACACCAATCTGGTGGCCCCGGTAAAGGTCGGCGACGGGGCCTATACCGCCGCAGGCTCCACCATTACCGACGATGTGCCCGCCGACTCGCTGGCCATCGCCCGGGACCGGCAGATCATCAAGAAGCAGTGGGCTGCCAAGCGCCGCAGCCGCCGGAAATAAGAGAGACGGCGGAACGAGATGTCACCTATGCGGCGGGGACGCCCCGCCGCCACAAATATGAGAGGATGTATGATAAGAAATGATCGCACACGGTAAGGATATCAAGATCTTCTGCGGAAGCTCCAACAAGCCTCTGGCCCTGGACATCTGCAAGAAGATCGGAACGTCTCTGGGCAGCGCCGAGGTGGGCACCTTCTCCGACGGCGAGAAGTATGTCTCCATCTATGAGACTGTCCGCGGCTCCGATGTTTTTGTGATCCAGTCCACCTGCAGCCCCGTCAACGACAACCTGATGGAGCTGCTCATCATGATCGACGCCATGAAGCGGGCCTCCGCCGGCCGGATCACCGCCGTGATCCCCTACTTCGGCTATGCCCGTCAGGACCGCAAGACCAAGCCCCGCGATCCCATCTCCGCCAAGCTGGTGGCCAACCTGATCACCCGCGCCGGCGCCGACCGTGTCCTCACCATGGACCTGCATGCCAACCAGATCCAGGGCTTCTTCGATATCCCCGTGGACAATCTGCTGGGTTCCCCCATCTTCGTCAACCACTTCCTGGAGAAGTACAAGGACTGCCACGACGAGGTCATGGTGGTCTCTCCCGACGTGGGCTCCGTGGCACGCGCCCGTGCCTTCGCCCAGAAGCTGGATATGCCTCTGGCCATCGTGGATAAGCGCCGCCAGAAGGCCAACTCCTCCGAGGTCATGAACATCATCGGCGACGTGAAGGGCAAGCGCGTCATCCTTCTGGACGACATGGTGGACACCGGCGGGTCCCTCTGCCATGCGGCCAAGGCCCTGGTGGAGATCGGCGGCGCCAAGTCGGTCACTGCCTGCGCCTCCCACGGCGTTCTCTCCGGCCCCGCCGTGCAGCGCATCGAGGAGAGCGCCCTGGACGAGGTCCTGTTCCTGGACACCATCCCCGCGCCCGGCGGCAAGACCAGCAGCAAGATCAAGTATCTGTCCGTGGCGCCCATGTTTGCCGACGCCATCGAGCGCATCTACGAGGAGATCTCGGTCTCCAAGCTGTTCCTGTAAGGAAGGTCTGATCCGGGAGTCCGGTGGAGGCGCAGCCTCTTCCGGGCTCCCTTTTTCCCGCCCCGGGCGGGGAGCAATGCGAGAAAAGAAGGTGATACCCGTGCTGTTTGGAAACAGGTCCGCCGGTGTGAGCTGGCTGGTGGTGGGACTGGGCAATGTGGGGGACAAGTATGAGAACACCCGTCACAATGTGGGCTTCGAGGTGGCCGACGAGCTGGCCGGGCGCGCCCGGGTGCCGCTGCAGAAGCTGAAGTACCGGGCCCTCACCAACACGGTGGAGATCGGCGGGGAAAAGGTGCTGCTGATGAAGCCGGTGACCTATATGAACCTGTCCGGCGAGGCGGTGGGCGAGGCGGCCCGCTTTTTCAAGATCCCGGCCGACCATGTACTGGTGCTGTCGGACGATGTGTCCCTGCCTGTGGGCAAGCTGCGCGTCCGCCGGGGGGGCTCCGCCGGGGGACACAACGGCCTGAAGAACATCATCCAGCATCTGGGTACCGACCAGTTCCCCCGGATCAAAGTGGGCGTGGGCGAGAAGCCCCACCCCGACTATGACATGGCCGACTGGGTGCTGGGCAAGTTTCAGGGGGAGGACCGGAAGGTCATCTCGGCCGCCGTGGGCCGGGCGGCCGACGCGGTGGAGTGCTACATCCGCCAGGGCGCGGAGAAGACCATGAGCCGGTTCAACGGATAGGAGCGCGGCGAAAGCCGCGATACGAAGATACGGTCAGGGGGGGGGGGGGGGGGGGGGGGGGCGGGGGGGGGGCGCCCGGGGGCCCGCCCCCGGCCCCCCCCCCCTGTTTCGTTTTGCGGGAAAGCGATTTTAAAGGCGTTTAAATATCTGATAAAGACTGTTTGGGGCAAAGAAAATGAACGAAAAAAACACTCTGTTTATTACATTAAAGAAGGAAAACTTGCAGAACCGGCCAAAATACGGGAAAGTGGTCTTAAAAATGAGGAGAAAATGCAAGAATTGCGTTGACATATGATGAATTTCATGTATAATAATTGTGAGAACTGATGAGTATATGAGTTGAATATAAAGTATTATTCAACAAATCGAACAATCAAGGCAAAAAAATAGATTAAAACAGCGCAAGAGGACCCGGAGAAAATCAGAAGCGTAGGAGGAAATGAATATCATGGACAAGAAAGCTTACAATCCCTTTGAAAACGCAGTGTCCATCGTAGCAAACGCCGCCGAGCAGCTGGGCTACAGCCGTGATGAGTACGAGCCCATCCTGCATCCCGAGCGGGAGCTGGCGGTCTCCATCCCGGTGGAGATGGACGACGGCAGCGTGAAGGTATTTCAGGGCTTCCGGGTGCAGCACAGCACCACCCGCGGCCCCGCCAAGGGCGGTATCCGCTTCCATCCCAACTGCGACCTGGATGAGACCAAGGCTCTGGCCACCTGGATGACCTTCAAGTGCGCCGTGGTGAACATCCCCTACGGCGGCGGCAAGGGCGGCGTGGTCTGCGATCCCAGCAAGCTGTCCAAGGGGGAGCTGCGCCGGCTGACCCGCCGTTACACCGCCATGATCGCCCCCATCATCGGGCCTGACGAGGATATCCCCGCTCCCGACGTGGGCAGCAATGCCGAGGTTATGGGCTGGATCATGGATACATACAGCATGCTCAAGGGCCACTGCGTTCCCGGCGTGGTCACCGGCAAGCCCATCGCCCTGGGCGGCGCTCTGGGCCGCACTGAGGCCACCGGCCGCGGCGTGACCATTACCACCATGAACCTGCTGGAGCACCTGGGCAAGAGCCTGAAGGGCGCCACCGTGGCCATCCAGGGCATGGGCAACGTGGGCAGCAACACCGCCAAGCTGGTCCATGAGGAGGGCGGCTGCATCGTGGCCGTCAGCGACGTCACCGGCGGCATCTACAAGGAGGGCGGTCTGCCCATCCCCGAGATTCTGGCCCACCTGTCCACTCCCGGCAAGCTGCTGGATACCTTTGAGTACGAGGGCATCCAGCGCATCAGCAACAACGAGCTGCTGGAGCTGCCCGTCACCGTGCTGATCCCCGCCGCCATGGAGAACCAGATCAATGCCGAGAATGCCGAGCGCATCAAGGCCGAGGTCATCGTGGAGGCCGCCAACGGCCCCACCACCGTGGAGGCCGACCCCATCCTGGCCGCCAAGGGCATCCCCGTCTGCCCCGATATCCTGAGCAACGCCGGCGGCGTGGTGGTCTCCTACTTCGAGTGGGTGCAGAACATCCAGTCCCTGTACTGGGACGAGGCGGAGGTCAACAGCCGCCTGAAGGTCATCATGGACAAGGCCTTTGAGTCCATGTGGGACCTGTGCCAGGAGAAGAAGGTCACCCTGCGCCAGGGCGCCTACATGATCGCGGTCAAGCGCGTGCTGGACGCCAAGGTCATGCGCGGCATCTGGCCCTGATCCACAAGATCTCAACGATATCAGAAGGAGCGGACCGCATCTGCGGCCCGCTCCTTTTTCGGACTTTATGTCCCTTGACGGTGCCATTTAAAAAGGATATACTGGTAATACTGATTTCAAATAAAGTACTTTATTTGAAAACCCGCGTGCTGCGCACGCTTGTGCCGCACATGTGTGCGTCACGGCGTCTCATAAAAACCTGACGCGCTTCGCGCTATCAAAAGCTTTTTAAGCTTTTTAACAGGTTCTAATATAAAACAATACTGCACAGGTACCCCGGCAGGCCCAGGCCCGGCCGGAACACCCCCTGTCCGGAGCGGATGAGGGGGGCTTTTGCACGTTTGCGTTTTCCAAATTTTTCTAGAAGGAGGGGGCTGCCATGAAATTGCTGACCCAGGCGCTGGGGGAGCTTCCGGAATTCCGCCAGCTGCTGGGCGCCATCGACGGCGGCGGCTGTCCGGCAGCGTTCACCGGACTGAGCCCGGTCCACCGGGCCTATCTGGCCGCCGGGCTGCGGCGGGAGACCGGACGGCCGCTGGTCATGGTGTGTGCCGACGCGGGAGAGGCCCAGCGCCTGGCGCGGGACCTCCAAGCCCTGACCGGGGAGCCGGTGCGCACCCTGGGGGCGCGGGAGTTCACCTTCCACCACGCGGCGGTGGTCTCCCGCCAGTGGGAGCACCGGCGGCTGTCGGTTTTCCGGGCGCTGTGCGCCGGTGAGAGCCCGGTGACGGTGGTCACGGCGGAGGCCCTTCTCCAGCGGACCATCCCGGAGACGCTGCTGACCCAGGCCTCCCAGCTGCTGCGGCTGGGGGAGAGCTATGACCTGAACGAACTCACCGGGACCCTGTCCGCCGCCGGATATACCCGCTGCCAGCAGGTAGAGGGTGTGGGCCAGTTCGCCCTGCGGGGCGGTATCCTGGACTTCTTCTCTCCAGCCCAGGAAAAGCCGGTCCGGGTGGAGTTTTTCGGGGACGAGATCGACTCCATGGGCCTCTTTGATCCCAATACCCAGCGGCGCACCGAAAATATCAGGGAGGCCGAGATCCTGCCCTCCGCCGAGGTGCTGCCCCAGCTCTCTCCGGGCGGCCTGACAGGGCTGACCGAGGCCATGGAGCGGCTGCTGGAACAGGTCCGCCGGCGGAAGGGGGACCATGGCGCCCTCATCAAGACTCTGGAGGAGGATCTGGAGCGGCTGCGGGGCGGGACCTCCTTCCCGGCGGTGGACCGCTACCTGGCCCTGATCTATCCCACCATGGCCACCGCGGCGGACTATCTGCCCCAGGACGCCCTGGTCCTGTTCAGCGAGAGCCCCCGGGTGGCCGAGCGGGCCAAACACTACCTGTGGCAGATGGGGGAGGACTGTGCCGCCCTGATGGAGAACGGCACCATCGCCGGGGAGCTGGCAGTGTACACCCGGGACATGGGGGAGCTGATGGCCCGGCTGGAGGACTGGCCCATGGTGTTCCTGGATTCCTTCGCCACTTCCCAGTATCCCGCCCGGCCCAGAACGGTGCTCAACCTGCTGGCCAAGCAGCTTCCCTCCTACGGCACCAGCCTGGAGACGGCGGTGTCCGACCTGAAGCACTACATGGACGAGGGCTACCGGGCGGTGGTGCTGGTATCCAGCCAGCAGCGGGCGGACCACCTCCAGTCCCTCCTGCGGGAGCAGGGATTGAAGCCCGCGGTGGACTATGCCCTGCATGAACTGCCCGCCTCCGGCCGGGCCGTCATCGCCGTGGGCGGATTGTCGGCGGGCCTGGAGTTCCCCGACCTCCGCTTTGCCATCCTCACCGAGGGGCAGAACGCCCCGGCCAAAAAGGAGAAGAAAAAGCCGGTGACCAACCGGCAGAAGCTCAGCTCCTATGCCGACCTGTCCCCCGGGGACCTGGTGGTCCACGAGCACCACGGCGTGGGCCGCTACCAGGAGATGGTGAAGATGCAGGTGGACGGCGTGGAGAAGGACTATGTGAAGATCGCCTACGCCGGGGCCGACGTGCTCTATGTCCCCGCTACCCAGCTGGATCTGGTGAGCAAGTATATCGGCGGCGGCGAGGATGCCCAGGAGACCAAAAAGCTCTCCAAGCTGGGAGGAACCGACTGGGAAAAAGCCAAAACCCGGGCCCGCCGGGCGGTAAAGGACCTGGCCAAGGGGCTCATCCAGCTCTACGCCCAGCGGCAGCGCCAGCCGGGCTACGCCTTCTCTCCCGACTCCCCCTGGATGAAGGAGTTCGAGGACCAGTTCGAGTACGCCGAGACCGACGACCAGCTCCGCTGCATCGAGGAGATCAAGCGGGACATGGAGCAGCCCCGGCCCATGGACCGGCTTCTCTGCGGCGACGTGGGCTACGGCAAGACCGAGGTGGCCTTCCGGGCCATCATGAAGTGCGTGCTGGACGGCAAGCAGGCCGCCATCCTGGTGCCCACCACCGTGCTGGCACGGCAGCACTTCCTGTCGGCCAAGCAGCGCTTCGCCCGCTACCCGGTGGAGATCGACGTGGTCTCCCGCTTCCGTACCAGCGCCCAGATGAAGGAAACCCTCCGCCGGCTGGAACAGGGGAGCATCGACCTGCTCATCGGTACCCACCGGCTCTTCCAGAAGGACGTGAAGTTCAAAAACCTGGGGCTGCTGGTCATCGATGAGGAGCAACGCTTCGGCGTGGCTCACAAGGAGAAATTAAAGGAGATGTCCCGGCAGGTGGACGTGCTCACCCTGTCGGCCACTCCCATCCCCCGCACGCTGAACATGGCCCTGTCGGGCATCCGGGACATGTCCACCCTGGAGGAGCCCCCCATGAACCGCCAGCCGGTGCAGACCTATGTGCTGGAGCACGACTGGGGCGTCCTGTGTGACGCCATGCGCCGTGAACTGGAACGAGGGGGGCAAGTATATTACCTTCACAACCGGGTGGAGACCATCACCCGTACTGCCGCCCGCATCCGGGAGATGCTGGGGGAGGACGTGACCGTGGGGGTGGCCCACGGCAAGATGAGCCAGGAGGAGCTCAGCGACGTCATGAAGCGCATGAGCGAGGGAGAGGTGGACATTTTGGTGTGCACCACCATCATCGAGACCGGCATCGATATTGCCAATGTCAACACCCTTATCATCGAGGACGCGGACAAGATGGGCCTGGCCCAGCTCCACCAGATCCGGGGCCGGGTGGGGCGGTCCAGCCGCCGGGCCTATGCCTACCTCACCTTCCGCCGGGGCAAGGTGCTCACCGAGGTGGCCAGCAAGCGGCTGGGGGCCATCCGGGAATTCGCGGAGTTCGGCTCCGGCTTCAAGATCGCCATGCGGGACCTGGAGATCCGGGGCGCGGGCAACGTGCTGGGCCCGGAGCAGAGCGGCTTCATGCTCAGCGTGGGCTACGATATGTACCTGAAGCTGCTGGAGGAGGCGGTGCTGGAGGAGCGGGGAGAGCCCATCCCCCGGAACACCGAGTGCTCCGCCGACCTGACGGTGTCGGCCTCCATCCCGGACAAGTATGTGCCCAGCTCGGAGCAGCGGATGGACCTGTACCGCCGCATTGCGGCCATCCGCAGCGAGGAGGACGCCGACGACCTGACCGACGAACTCATCGACCGGTACGGCGACCCGCCCAGGACCGTGAACAACCTGATCGCGGTGGCTCTGATGCGCGCCGCCGCCGCAGAAAACGGCATCACCGAGATCGGACAGAAGGGGAACACCCTCTATTTCTACCTGACTGAATTTGATTTTCAGCGCATCTCGGCATTGTGCGGCGACCTGCGCTACCGGGGGCGGCTGGTGGCGGTGCCGGGGGACCGCCCCTGCATGGCCCTGCGGCTGAAAAAGGGAGACGACAGCCTGAGCTGGAGCCGCCGGTTGGTGGAGGATTACGCCAAAACCCGCGGAGCGGCCGCCGGAAAGCAGCCGGAGGACTGACATTCTATGGGAATTTGCCCCGTCAAGGTTGTGCCCGGCGGGCAAAGGTGCTATAGTGGACAGAGTAATTTATCAAAGGAGGAACCCTATGAACCGCAACTTCGGAAAATGGATGAGCGCGGCCCTGGCGGGCGCGCTTTTGACCGGCGTCCTGACGGGCTGCCAGAGCCAGCAGAAGCCGGCGGCCGATGACGTGACCTATGAGGCCGCCAATATTGCCCGGGACAAGACCCTGATCAAGGTGGACGGAGAGCCGGTCAGTGCTGAGATCTACTGCTTCTGGCTGGAGCAGAGCGTGGCCAACCAGCAGCAGCAGTACAATCTGCTGGACGACGCCTCCTGGGAGGAGGAGATCGAGGGCAAGAGCGCCGCGGACTATGTGAAGGAGGACGCCCTGACCATCGCCAAGTACTACCGTGTTCTGGCCAACAAGGCGGCGGAGTACGGCCTTACCGTTACCGATGAGCAGAAGGCCGAGATGGAGGACCAGTTCACCCAGCTCACCGCCACGCTGGAGGAGCAGGGCATGACTCTGGATATGATCATGCGGGCCCAGGGCATCTCGGAAGCGGGCTTTCGCACGGTGATGGAGCAGCAGTACCTGGCGGAGAACCTGTATGACAGGCTCTCGGAGGAGGGCGGCCCCCTGATGCCTACGGATGAGGAGATGGACGCCTTCCTGGAGGAGCAGGGCCTCTACCAGGTCAAGCATATCCTGCTCTCCACCCGGAAGGAAAATGAGGACGGCACCTATACCGCCTACTCCGCCGAGGAGGAGGCCCAGGTAAAGGCCGAGGCCGACGCCCTGGTGGCCGAGCTGAGAGCCGCCGATGACCCGGAGGCCCTTTTTGACGAGAAGATGAAGGAGCGCAGCGACGACGGCCGGGATCAGAACGGCGATCTTTACGCCCCCGACGGCTATCTTGCCTTCCCGGGCCAGATGGTGTCTGAATTTGAAACGGCCTCGCTGGCGCTGAAGGTAGGGGAGATCAGCGAGCCAGTAAAGACTGAGTTCGGCTACCATATCATTCTGCGGCAGGACGCCGACAATGAGGAGAGCCGCAGCTACTTCCCTAATTATAAGATGAATCAGCTGTCCGAGCAGTGGATGGACGAGGCCAAGGTGGAGACCGATCAGGCCTACGACACCATCGATCCCAAGAGCTTCCACGAGAAGCAGCAGGCCATCTCGGACCAGGTCCGGGCCCAGGCCGAGGCGGCTGCTCAGGCTCAGAGCAGCGCCAGCCCGGCTCCTGAGGGAAGCGACACGCCTGAGACCAGTCAGGCTCCCGCCCCCTCCTCCCAGCCCTGAGCAGACGGACATCCGGAAATCACAGGCGCCCCCGTTCTTTGGAACGGGGGCGCTTTTTGCATATAAAACGATAGCAGAATAATTGAATACAACAGATGATTAAACGGGAACAATAGTTGTGTCATCCTATACTAAAGTTGTCCTTTGGGGGAGACGATAATGGATAAGAAGACCGACTTGAGCGTTCAGGTGGGAAAGCGGATCCGGGCTCTGCGGCAGGAGCAGGGGATCACTGTGGAGCGGCTGGCGGAGGCCGCCGATATCTCAGTACAGTATATGTCCGAGATCGAGCGGGGAAAGAAAAACATGACCATCCCCATCCTGAAAAATATGGTGGAGGCCCTTCACACCTCGGCAGACTATCTGCTCTTTGGCACGACAGAGCTGGATCCTGCCTGTGACATTGTCTCCCGGCGGCTGGCAGAGCTGATCCCGGTGGAGCGGGACATGGTGGCCCGGTGTTTGCTGGCTATGACACGGATCCTGGAAGATCTGGGATTGGAGCGGGAGTGAGATGGGGGCCGATCGCGTCCGGGTGCTGCTGGTAGAGGATGACGGGGGGACCCGGGCCCTTCTGCGGGCCCGTCTGGGCGGCGTACCGGGCCTGGAGCTCTGTGAGGAGGAGGCCGGAGACGGCGCGGAAGGCCTGCGGCTGATCCGGGAGCTCCGTCCGGATCTGGTGCTGCTGGATCTGGTGATGCCCCGGATGAGCGGACTTACCCTGCTGGCCGAGCTGGAGCGGGAAGCGCCGCCCCGCCGGCCGCGGATCGTGGTGATCTCCCGGGTGAGCAGCGAGCCGGTGATCGAGCGGGTGTTCGCCCTGGGAGCCGACTTTTATTTTCAAAAGCCGGTGAATCTGACGGAGCTGGAGCAGCTCCTTCCCACGCTGTTTCCGCCGCCCGCCGTCCCGGCCGGAGGCCTGGGACAGGCCCAGCGGGTGCTGTCTGAACTGGGCGCCGGACCGGAGACGCTGGGTTTCCGCTGGGCGGCTCTGGCCGCCGAGACCATGGCCCGGCAGGAAGACATCCTGCTGAAGGAGGCCTACTATCCCGCTGTGTGCCTTGGCGGCGGCAGCTATAACAGTGTGGACAAAAACATCCGCGATATGATCCGGGCCCTCCACCGGCGGAATACCGCGGCTTACCGGACCTTTATGAAAGGAGCACCTGACCGGTGCCCCTCCAACGGAGTCTTTTTGAAGCGGCTGGCTGAGGAAGTGCGCCGCCGCACCGGGAGAGGATCGTGAAAAAGGGGACCTGTGGCGGCCAATGCCATTCAGTTAAGAACATTTCCCCGAATTCTCCCCTGAACAAGCAGGGCCCGCAGGACTGTTCCACAGACAGCTGCCGCAGCCCGGGATGAGGCGGCACGGCGCAAGCCGTGAGGGGGCTTTTTGAAAGATCTTGCGTATTCACAGAAAAAACAGCCAGCTTCCTCTTTAGCCCGCTTGGCAAGGGGCATAAAGGGGAAGCTGGCGGAAGGAATGACATTGGTCCAACCGGACCGCTTTTTTGTGTTTTGAAAGCTTAAAGATGGCATTTGGAAGGATGCGCAGGCATTTAAGACCGGCTCACCGCCAGCATCCGGAAAACAGGTCAAAGATATACTCCACAGGCGGCAGGCCGTTTCCGTCGATGGTGTAGGGTATATCCCGGGCCTTGCGCTCGAGATACTCGGACAGGGCGCAGCAGGCCGCGCAGCCGCGGTCGATCACCGCCTCCGTGTCCTGGACATCGGCGATGAAGGCCTCCAGATCCTCACGGGTCAAGGGCTCGTCCCCGTCCCCGGTATCTCCGCAGGACTGCAGGACATCCTCCAGATCCAGCTCTAAAACCGCCTGGCAGTCATGATCAGAGAGACCGCCGTACTTGTCCAAGATCTCCTTCTTGTCTAACAGCTCATCCAGGCTGACCGAAACTCCGATCTCCCCCTTGTCCAGCTGCCCGATCCGCTCCGACGGCTCCGGCTGCCCCGCGGGAGAGTAGTAAACAAACCAGTGATAGTCTCCAAGGCCCAAAACCTGTGTCAGCAACATGACCTCCAGCTCGGGAACGGCACGGGAGATCGCGTCCGCAATCCCCTCCAGTCCGCCGATATTTCCGGGACCGCCGCTGTCCCATACCAGCTTGCACCGGCCGGAGAAGGACTGGATGTCGGTGTCTTTAAAGCCCTCCAGCAGGGACAGCTGCGGATCCTCCGGCACGGTTTTGAGAAAACGCTGCAGTTCCTGTCTGGTTCCTGTGATCCCCAGCTTGAACAGGCCTTGCATACCGGTGACCTCCTTGAAATCACGATCATTTGGCTTTTGGATTAAGTCGGGGCCAGTATAGCAAAAAAAGGAATGACACACAAGAGTTTTTTAGCCAATTCGCCGATTTCCGGCTTGCCAAAATGAGACGAGAAAAACGGCGCTGCGTATCATGCAGAATTTGCAGCCACAGCGAAAGCCTTACCTTAATGACATTGCTGTGGAGGGTCCCCTTTTTGTGGTTTTGGAAAGAAGTTTTCCCTCGCCAGGATTCCCTTGAAATCGGACAGGCCCGATACTATACTGTATTCCAATAAAAGGGAAAAACTGGATATCACAAAGGAGCGGGAACGGAATGAGCGAATGGCACAGTCAGAGCACGGCGGAGGTGCTCTCGGCGCTGAAGAGCGACAGAAAACGGGGGCTGACCGCCGCTGCGGCGGAGGAACGGCTGGGACAGTATGGCAGAAATGAGCTGGAGCAGGGAAGCGGAAAAAGCCTGGTCCGGCGGCTGCTGGAGCAGCTGAAAGACCCCATGATCCTGGTACTGCTGGCGGCGGCGGGCCTGTCCCTCTGGGCCAGCGGCGGAGAGGACTGGCTGGATGTGGTCATCATCCTGCTCATTGTGGTGGTCAACGCCTGTATCTCCATCTCCCAGGAGGACAACGCCCAGCGGGCGCTGGAGGCCCTCCGGCAGATGTCGGCCCCCCGGGCCCGGGTGGTCCGGGACGGCGAGGTGCTCCGGGTGGAGGCGGCGGCGCTGGTGCCGGGGGATATCATCCGGCTGGAGGCGGGAGACCTGGTGCCCGCCGACGCCCGTATCCTGGAGAGCGCCGGTCTCCGGTGCGACGAGAGCGCCATGACCGGGGAGTCGGTGCCGGTGCTCAAGGACGGCGGCGCGGCCCTCCCCGCCGACACGCCGGTGGCCGACCGGAGCAATATGGTGCTCTCGGCCACGGTGGTCACCGCCGGGCGGGGAACAGCCGTGGTCACCGCCACCGGAATGGATACCGAGATGGGGCGCATCGCCGGGATGCTGATGGGACAGGCCGAGGGGGAGACGCCCCTCCAGAAAAAGATGGCGGAGGTGTCCCGCACCCTGTCCTTTGTGTGCCTGTGCGTGTGCGGGGTGATGTTCGGCGTGGGGATGCTCTTCCACAATCCCATGCTGGAGATGTTCATGACCGCGGTCTCTCTGGCGGTGGCCGCCATTCCGGAGGGACTGCCCGCGGTGGTCACCATCGTGCTGGCGCTGGGGGTGTCCCGCATGGCGGGGCGCAATGCCATCATCAAAAAGCTGCCCGCGGTGGAGACTTTGGGCTGCGCGGGGGTCATCTGTTCGGACAAGACGGGCACCCTGACTCAGAACAAAATGACGGTGGCCGAGGTATGGACCCCCAGGGCGGCCGACCGGGAGCTGGCCCTGACCGTGGGGGCGCTGTGCAGCGACGCGCGGCTGATCCATGACCGGCGGGGAGAGCCGGTGTGTGTGGGCGACCCCACCGAGACCGCCCTGGTGGAGCTGGCCTGGCGGGAGGGGCTGGACAAGAACCGGCTGGAGAAAGAGATGCCCCGGCGGGGGGAGCTTCCCTTTGACTCGGACCGGAAGCTGATGAGCACCATCCACCCCCGGCCGGGCGGAGGATTCCGGGTGCTGGTGAAGGGGGCGCCCGACGTGCTGCTGGGACGGTGCCGCATTTCGTCCCGGCAGCGGCGGGACGCGATGGAGGCCAATGAGCTGATGGCCGGCCGGGCGCTGCGGGTGCTGGGCATGGCTTACCGGGACCTGGAGTTCCTGCCCCGGGAGCTGACCAGCGCTGCCGTTGAGCAGGGTCTTACCTTTGTGGGACTGATGGGCCTCATCGACCCGCCCCGGCCGGAGGTAAAGGAGGCGGTGCGCCGCTGCCACGCCGCCGGTATCCGGCCGGTGATGATCACCGGGGACCACAAGCTCACCGCTGTGGCTATTGCCAAAGAGCTGGACATCTTCCGGCCCGGCGACCTGGCCATCACCGGCGAGGACCTGGACTTCATGCCCCAGGAGCTGCTGGAGGAGGACGTGGAGCAGTTCTCGGTGTTTGCCCGGGTGTCCCCGGAGCACAAGATGCGCATCGTCAAGGCGTGGCAGAAGCAGGGAAAGGTGGTGGCCATGACGGGGGACGGCGTCAACGACGCGCCCGCCCTCAAGGCGGCCGACATCGGCTGTGCCATGGGAGTGACAGGCACCGACGTGGCCAAGGGGGCCGCCGACATGATCCTCACCGATGACAATTTCGCCACCGTGGTCGCGGCGGTGGAGGAGGGCCGGGGGATCTACGCCAACATCCGCAAGGCCATCCACTACCTGCTCTCCTGCAACATCGGCGAGATCCTCACCATCTTCCTGGCCACCCTCTTCCGGTTCCACCAGATGCCGCTGGTGCCGGTGCAGCTGCTGTGGCTCAACCTGGTGACTGATTCCCTGCCCGCCCTGGCGCTGGGGGTGGAGCCGGTGGAGCCGGGGATCATGGAGCAGGAGCCGAGGGAGGGGGACAGCGCCCTTTTTGACCGGGCCTTCTCCCTCCGGCTGGTCTGGCAGGGAGCCATGGTGGGCCTGCTGACCCTGGCGGCCTATTTTCTGGGGGAATACGTACTCTCCGATCCGGGAATGGCCAGCGCCACCGCCAACACCATGGCCTTCGCCACCCTGACCCTCTGCCAGCTCTTCCACGCCTTTGACGTCCGCAGTGAGGAGAGTTCCCTGTTTGAGATCGGGGTGTTCTCCAACCCCGCCATGAACAAGGCCTTTCTGGCTGGGCTGGCCATGCAGGTGTCGGTGCTCTGCCTGCCGCCTTTGCAGATGGTGTTCCGCACGGTGCCCATGGGCCTGACCGAATGGCTCACCGTGCTGGCACTGGCCATGGCGCCCCTGGCGGTGTGCGAGACGGCCAAGGCCCTCCGGCGGGCCGGGAAACGGAAGCGGAAAAAGACTGCGGCGGAAGGCAGGGAACAGCCTGTCTCCCCCGTGTAAAAGGATAAAATACCGGCCCCCGGGGATCCCGGGGGCCGGTATTCGTGGCTTATTCTGCGGAGCCCTGGTCCTCATCCGCCATGGGGCGGATAAGGATGAAGGGGGTGAGCTGGCGGTCCTGACCGGCGGGGTTGTCCCGGATCAGGTCCAGCAGCTCCTCGTCGGACTGGGTGAGCTGGGAGCAGTGGCCCAGCATGGCCACATCCAGGTCGTTGGCGTCCACGATCATGGATACGATGCCTGTTTTTTCAAAGATCTCGTCGCACACGCCGGCGGGATTCTCGGGCACGCGGACGCCCATATGCTCGTACTCGGGGATATCTTCCCCGTAGAAGCCGTCCAGGCCCGAGACCTCAATGCCGGCGATGCGGTAGAAGGTGCCGTGGATGCCCCGCAGCTTGTCGATGGCGGCCCGGAAGGCGGCCCAGAGGATCTTGGGCAGGCCGCAGACGTTGATGGCGAACTGCATCTTGATGGGCAGGCCCATGCCGGGGCCGGCGGAGGTCTGGTGGACAAAGCGGGAGAGCAGCCTGGCCCAGAAGCCGGGCTTGAGCTCCTCCTCGGTGACCACCCGCTTCTGGCAGATGGCGATGACCTTCTCGCTCATGGAGAGAATGTCGCCCTCCTGATACCAGGGCTTGACGTACTTCTCCATCAGGTCGATGTAGCTCTCGCCCACCTGGACGAAATGGGTGGTGATGGCGTGGCGGGCCCAGGTCTTGCCCATGGCCTCTATGGTGACGCTTTTTCCTTCGTTGGCGTGGAATTCCATGGAGCTTCCTCTTTTCAACATCAAATTCACTTCATTATAACCACTCTGCCTGGAAAAGGCAACGGGTGGGGCAAAAAATCTGGCCCCGGAGCCGGGGGATGCGCAAAAAAACGGGAGGACCGGTCCGGTCCTCCCGTTCTGTCAGGTCTTACTTCTGGGGCAGGAACTTCTTGTACTTCTCGATGTAGGGGGAGAAGTCATACCGCTTGGCCCGGGGGGCGTAGTCGGTGTGGAGCAGCTCATGGGACTTGTGGCTCAGCGGCTCGCCGAAGAACTCCTGATAGATGGTCTTGATGTCGGGGTTCTCGTGGCTCTTGCGCAGGGGCAGGTTCTTGTCCAGTTCGTACAGGGCCTTGATGCGGGCCTGGCGCTTGGCGTTGTTGGTGCCGATGGGCTGTCCGCCGCCGCCGATGCAGCCGCCGGGGCAGGCCATGATCTCGATGAAGAGATAGTCAGCCTCGCCGCTCTGGACGCGGCGGATGATCTCCTCGGCGTTCTTCAGGCCGTTGACCACCGCCACCTTGATGGGCGTGCCGTCCAGATCCACAGTGGCCTCCCTGATGCCGTTGACCTCGCCGCGGACCGCCTCAAACTCCAGACGGGGCAGCTCCTTGCCGGTGTAGAGCTCGTAAGCGGTACGGAGGGCGGCCTCCATCACGCCGCCGGTGTTGCCGAAGATGGCGCCGGCGCCGGAGCCGGTGCCCAGGGGAGCGTCGAACTCGCTCTCGGGCAGGTTGGCCAGGTTCAGGCCCTCATAGCGGATGAGCTTGGCCAGCTCGCGGGTGGTAAGGACCACGTCCACGTCCTGGTAGCCGTCGCGGCCCAGCTCGGGACGGGTGGCCTCATACTTCTTGGCGGTACAGGGCATGACAGAAACAGAGACGATATCCTTGGGATCCCAGCCCATGCGCTGGGCGTAGTACGTCTTGAGCACGGCGCCGAACATACCCTGGGGGCTCTTGGCGGTGGACAGGTTGCCGATGAGCTCGGGGTGATGCTTCTCCATAAAGTTGACCCAGCCGGGGGAGCAGGAGGTGATCATGGGCAGGCGGCCGCCCTTCTGGATGCGCTGGAGCAGCTCGGAACCCTCTTCCATGATGGTGAGGTCGGCGGAGAAGTTGGTGTCGAACACCTTCTCAAAACCCATCATCTTCAGGGCGGTGACCATCTTGCCGGTGACCAGGGCGCCGGGCTCCATGCCGAAGTCGTCGCCCAGGGCCACGCGGACGGAGGGCGCGATCTGGACCACCACGTGCTTGTCGGAGTCGTGGAGGGCATGGCGGACGTGGCTGGTGTGATCCACCTCGGTAAGGGCGCCCACGGGGCAGACCAGGGTGCACTGGCCGCAGAGGACACAGTCAGTCTCATTCATGGGCAGATCGAAGGCGGTGGTCACCTTGCAGTCGGCGCTGCGGCCGGTGAAGGACAGGGCGCCGATGCCCTGCACCTCGGTACAGACCTTGACGCAGCGGCCGCACTTGACGCACTTGGAGGGGTCGCGGACGATGGAGGGGTTATCCAGACGGGGCTTATCCTTGCTGGACACGTCAGGCAGGTCGGGCTTGAGCCGGTTGAAGCGGCGGCACAGGTTCTGCAGGTCGCAGTTATGGTTGCGGGCGCAGGCCAGACAGTTCTGGTTGTGGTCGGCCAGGATCAGGTCCAGAACGCCCACCTGAGCGTCATAGACCCGCTTGGAGTCGGTGATGACCTCCATACCCTCCCACACCACGGTGGAACAGGCGGCCAGCAGCTTGCGCTGGCCGGTGACCTCCACCATGCACATGCGGCAGTGGGCCTTGATGGACTGGTCGGGATGGTAGCACAGATGAGGGATATCGATGCCGATGCTCTGGGCGGCCTCGATGATGCGGGTGCCGGCGGGCACCTCCACGGGCATATGATTGATCGTCAGATGGACCATATTCTTCTCACTCATCTGACAGCCACCTCCTTCTTAATGGCAAAGACTTCGGGGAAGCGCTTCATGGCGGAGAGCAGGGCGGACTGCGCGGTCTCGCCCAGGCCGCACATGCTGGCCGTGGACATGATCCGGGCATACTTGGACATGATGGCCACGTCCTCCTCGGTGTGGGAACCCTCTGCGATCTTGTCCAGGATCATGGCGATGTGGCGGTTGCCCTCGCGGCAGGGGGTGCACTGGCCGCAGCTCTCGTGGGAGAAGAACTGCTGCGTCATGCGCAGGAAGCCGATGACGCTGGTGCGCTCGTCCACCACCAGCACCGCGCCGGAGCCGATGGCAGTCAGGTCGGCGGCCTTCATATCCTTGTAAGTATAGGGGGTGTCCAGCTGCGCGGGGGAGGCCAGACGGCCGGAAGCGCCGCCCAGCTGCACCAGCTGGAGCTGATGGCCGTCCTCGATGCCGCCGGCCAGGTCATAGATGATCTCGCGCAGGGTAATGCCGAAGGGGACCTCGAACACGCCGGGGTTCTTCACGTTGCCGCAGACTGAGATGAGCTTGGTGCCGGGGCACTCGGGCGTGCCCTGGCTCTTGTAGAAGCCGTCCTTGTCCAGCAGCAGGGGGGGCACCAGGGAGAGAGACTCCACATTGTTCACGCAGGTGGGCAGATGGAACGCGCCGCACTGCTTGATAAAGGGGGGCTTCATGCGGGGACGGCCCGAGTGGCCCTCCAGAGACTCACACAGGGCGCTGCCCTCGCCGCAGACATAGGCGCCGGCGCCGGAGTAGAGGTGGATGCGGTAGTTGAAGCCCTCCACGCCCAGGATGTTGTCTCCCAGGTAGCCGGCCTTCTCGCACTGCTCGATGGCGGAGAGGAGCTGGGGACGCAGGTGGGAATACTCCTCGCGCATATAGATGTAGCCGTTATCGGCGCCCACGGACCAGCCGGCGATGATCATGCCCTCCAGCAGCTGGAAGGGGTCCTTGGTCAGGAGCTCACGGTCCTTGAAGGTGCCGGGCTCGCCCTCGTCGGCGTTGCAGACCACGCACTTGTGGGGAGCCTTGACGGCGCGGGCCTGAGACCACTTGCGGCCCATGTCGTAAGCGGCGCCGCCGCGGCCCTGTACCCCGTTTTCGGCCAGAACGGCGGCGATGGCGTCGCCGTCCATGTCCAGAGCCTTGCGCAGGGCGGTAAAGCCGCCGATATACTCGTAGGAAGCCAGGCTGGCCGGATTGTACTTGTCAAAATTGCGGGTGATGAACGAGACAGTCTTGCTCATGATCCCTTACCTCCTTAGTCCAACTGCTGGAGCATAGCGACGATACGCTCCTCGCTGTCCAGATGGCCGTACACCACGCCGTTGACGCGCACGGCGGGGGAGACGTCGCAGGCGCCGAAGCAGGGGACCTTCTCGATGGAGAAGCGGCCGTCGTAGGTGACCTCGCCCACCTCCAGGTTCAGAAGGCGCTTGAGAGTCTCGCACAGGGCGTCGCTGTCCTTCACGCGGCAGGGGGCGCTGTCGCACACCTGCAGGGTGTACTTGGCGCGGGGCTTGTCGTGGAGCGCGGAGTAGAAGGAGATGACATCGTAGACCTGGGTGGGGCGGATCCCCAGGCGCTCGGCCAGATAATAGGCGGCGGGCTCGGGGATGTAGTGGCGCTCCACCGCGGCTTCCAGATCCAGCAGGATACCGACCAGCTGGGTGGCGTCTCCATCGTGCTTCTCCACGATGGAGTCCACCAGGGATACCATCTCAGGGGTGAGCTCGTCTAACTTTTGGGCAAAGGGCTTCATGGATGGGCCTCCTTTTTCATACTCGCATCAGCAGCTGTACGAGTGAGTTTACAAAAACGGAAAATGGGGCGGGAGAAATGCGGACCAGACAAAAAGAATGTAAGAAAGGTCTTATATACAAATTCTATACTGAACATTCTAAGTTTACAAGTATAAAATTTCGACACTCGGATAATATGTAAAGACACACAAAAAAATGACCGCAAATATAGAAAAAATGCACACGTTGAAACGGATAGAAAGGTGAGGACCGGGGCAGACTGGAGGGGCGTACCAATGGAAAGGGGAGGAAGGACCGTTGAAAAAGAAGCGTGACGCATGTGCCGGGATACCGCCCCACCCCAGAAAGGAGCCGCGGCTGGATCTGCCGCTGACGCCGGAGGGAGTGCAGGAGGCCTTCCGGGACTGCGCGGATTTTTCCACCCGGACCGTGGAGCGGGGCGGCGAGCAGGGGAAGCCGCTGACCCTGTGCTACCTGGCGGGCATGGTGAAGCTGGAGCGGATCAGCGACTATATCCTGCGGCCCCTGGCCCAGGACCGGGATCTCTCGGCGGCGGACGGGGCGGACGCCTGGCGGCAGATGGCGGACGGCGCCCTCTACAATTTAAAGGTAGAAAAACGTACTGACATGGACCAGGCCGCCATGGACCTGATCGACGGATGGTGCCTGCTGTTTGAGCCGGGACAGCCCGGGGCCCTCTCCCTCTTCGCGGCCACCGAGGACAAGCGCTCGGTGGGGCCGCCGGAGAACGAGACCGTCCTCAAGGGTGCGCAGGACGCCTTTGTGGAAAGCCTGCGTACCAATACCAGCCTGGTGCGCCGCCATCTGAAGGCGCCGGAATTGAAGATCAAAGAGCAGACCGTGGGGCGGCAGAGCCTGACCAGCGTGGACGTCCTCTATCTGGACGGCATTGCCGATCCGGAGACGGTGGCGGAGGTGGAGCGCCGCCTGGAGCGGATGGACATCGACGGCGTGCTCTCCGCCGGGAGCCTGGAGGAATATCTGGTGGACGACATCTGGACCGCCTTTCCCCTGATCCAGTACACCGAGCGGCCAGACCGCTTCTGCGGAGGGCTGATGGAGGGACGGGTGGGCGTCCTGGCGGACGGCCTTCCCCTGGGCTATCTGGCCCCCGGAGCGGTGAGCAGCTTCCTGCGGGCGGGGCAGGACAAGGCGTCCAACTGGATGACGGCCACCGCCGTCACCGTGCTGCGCTATCTCTGCGTGTTCGTGACCCTGCTGACCCCCGCCCTCTATATCGCCATGGCCACCTTCCACCAGGAGATGATCCCCACCCGTCTGGCCCTGTCCATGATCGCCGCCAAGCGGGACGTGCCCTTTCAGACGGTGTTCGAGGTGCTCATCATGCTGGTGGCCTTTGAGATCTTACAGGAGGCCGGACTGCGCCTTCCCCAGTCCATCGGGCAGACCGTGTCCATCATCGGCGGGCTGGTGGTGGGCCAGGCGGCGGTGGAAGCCAAGATCGTATCTCCCGCCGTCCTCATCGCGGTGGCCATCGCGGGCATCGCGGGCTACACCATGCCCAGTCAGGAGACGGCGGGGGCCCTGCGGCTGTGGCGGTTCCTGCTGGCGGTGCTGGCCAGTCTGGCGGGGCTCATCGGTGTGGTGGGGGGCGCGGCCCTGCTGGTATTCCATCTGGCGGGGATCGAGAGCTTCGGCGTGCCCTACCTGGCCCCCTTCGCCGGTGCGGGGGGCGGAAACGCCATCCGGCGAGCGGTGACCCGGCCGCCTCTGGCCCGGATGAAGCTGAGGGATCCGGTGCTCAAAACGCCCAACAGGAGAAAACAGGGATGAAAAAGTGCTGGAAACTGGTCCCTGTATGTATCCTCCTGGCCGGGTTGGCCGGGTGCCGCGGCGAGCTGGGAGTTCTGCCCTATGCCCGGGAGCTGGAGGATATGGCCCTGATGCGGACCATGGGGGTGGACGCCGGGGCGGCGGGCGGCGTGACCGTGACGGTGTCCACCGGCTCGGAGGACCGGGGCGGGAGCGAGAGCGGCTCCAGCCCCACCATTCTTCAAAAGGATTCCGGAACCATCAGCGGGGCCTGTCTGGCCATGCAGGGGGAGGGCGCGGCCTATATTTTTTACGGCCATGTGGGTCAGCTCCTGCTGGGGGAGGAGCTGGCCCGGACGAGGATCGCGGAGGCGCTGGACTATGTGTTCCGGGACGTGGAGATGCGGCTGGACACAGAGCTCTATCTGGTAAGGGAGGCCACCGCGGAAGCGGCCATCCGCGCCGCGGCGGAGACCAGTTCGGCCGCCGACCGGCTGGAGGCCATGGAGGCCGACGCGGGGCTGCTGTCCGATTCCATGGCCCGGACGGTAAAAGAGGTGATGGGAGAGCTGGAGGAGAACGGCTGCTCCTTTGCCCCTGCGCTGGCGGTGTCGGAGGAGGACGGCGGCCTGGCCGCCGCGGGATACGGCCTGATTCGGGGAGACCGGGTGGCGGGCTGGGCGGCAGGAGAGGCTGCCCGGGGCGTAAATCTCCTGGAGGGCCGGGTGGACGCCGACATTCTGGAGCTGCAGGTCCCCGGAGGGGGCAGAGCGGCGGTGCGCATCGTGGGAGCCGGGACCCAGGTGGAGCCGGTCTTTGACGGGGACCGGCTCACCGGACTGCGGGTGTGCTGCGAGACCGACGCCAATCTGGCGGAGGGGAGCCCCTCCGTTGACCTGAACGACGCCGCCCTCCGGGCGTGGATGGAGGACGCCCTGGCCCGGCGGACGGAGGAACGCCTCCGGGCGGCACTGGAGCTCTGCCGGCAGCTGGACGGGGACTTCTTTCAGCTTCAGAACCGGGCGGGACAGAGCGCGCCCTGGCGCTGGCGGGAGCTCCGGGAGCAGTGGGACCTGGCGTCGCTGGACATTGATGTGAAAGCGGAGGGACACATCCTCCGGGGGTACGATGTACGGGGCTGAGGCTCCGATCAGATTCAGGGAGGGATGGCGCCATGCCAAAGGATAGGATCTCGGTGCGGCAGCTGGGAGCGCTGCTGTTTTCGGCGCTGCTGTCGCCCATGATCCAGCTCCTCCCCCGGGAGACCACGGCGGCAGCCGGGAAGGCCGGGTGGCTGACAGCCCTGCCTGCACTCCCGGCCGCCCTGGCGCTGGCGTGGGCCCTGTGGACGGTCATGACCTGCACGCCGGAGGGAAGCGGAATGGCCCGGGGACTGGAGTACGCCTTCGGCCGGTGGATGGGGAGACTGGTGACGGGACTCTACTTTCTGTGGGGCGTGCTGCTTCTGGGCTGGAACATCCGCTGGTGCGCCTTCCGCTTCCTCTCCACCAGCTACCGGAATGGCCCGCTGCTCCTCTTTATCGCCATCCTGCTGGGGATTACCCTCTGGGTGGGCCGGAAAAAGCCGGTGGTCCTGGGCAGGGCGGGAGAGATCTTTGCTCTGGCCCTGGGGGCCGCCCTTGGCTTTTCGCTGCTGTTCGGCGCCTTCCAGATGAAGCGGGCCAATCTGGGTCCCATCTGGACGGAAGAATGGGCCGCTGTGCCGGGCGGGGTCTGGCCGGTGCTGGGCCTGATGGGATATGCCGTGTTTGGCGCTTTTCTGCCCAATGACACGTCATCCTTGAAGAAAGAAAAAAGGCGGCCGCTGCGGTGGGCGGGGTGGTTCTGCGGCCTGCTGGGCCTGTTCCAGCTGATCTGTATCGGGAATTTTGGGCCCGGACTGATCTGGCGGATGGAGATCCCC
This sequence comes from Pseudoflavonifractor sp. HCP28S3_F10, assembly GCF_052065415.1. NCBI lineage: Bacteria > Bacillati > Bacillota > Clostridia > Eubacteriales > Oscillospiraceae > Pseudoflavonifractor > Pseudoflavonifractor sp. HCP28S3_F10. The sequence goes on from NZ_JBQHUB010000033.1 coordinate 32,909, forward strand.
TTTTATATGATGGTGAAAGGGATCGGCGTACAGGGGGCTTTTCAGCGGGTGGAGTCCCTGGTCATGGCGCTGTGGGTGCTCAGCGATCTGGCTCTGCTGGGCATGCTGTTCTTTGCCTGCCGCCAAATGACGGAGGGATGGATGGGCAGCCGGGCAAAAGGCTGGCTGCCCTGGGGCATCGCTCTGGCCGCCGGGGGACTGGCGGTGGGCATGCTGCCGGACTCCTATGAACTGTCCCATGTGATGGAGCGGGCGGCGGTGGCAGGAAACATCGTCCTGGGGATGGCTTTGCCGGTGGCGGCAGCGCTGGTGATCCGCCTGCGGGATGCCGGGAAGACGGAGAAAGAAGGGAGCAGGACGGCCGGTACCGAGCCCCCAAGAAAGAGGAAAAAAGAACTGTAAAAAGAACGGGAGAAAAGCGTAAAAAACAGTTGACAAAGGGGGAGGGTACTGCTATACTAAGCAAGCGCCTCACGAGGGGGCACCTGGAAGATGGGACACAGCGGCGGAAAGCAGGAGCGGTCCTGAAAAAAGGTGTTGACAAGTGGGAGCGGATGTGCTAAACTAAATGAGTTCGCACGGAAGCGGCGGTTGGATGAGAGAGCTTCACAAAAGCGGTTCTGAGGGCTGAAAAGCCCCGGAAAAGCCTGAAAAAAGTTCTTGACAAACGAAACTAAGTGTGATAAAATAGTCGAGCACTTGACCGAGAGGTCGGAGCGTGTACCTTGTAAATTAAACAACGTGAAAGAAACACGAAGCACCAGAAGGACAAGTTGTCCTTCGCAAGCGCAAGTTTGTGAAGGGGCAGCTGATTAATTTCTTTGAA